>CAJQOW010000276.1 GCA_905480055.1 uncultured Acidimicrobiia bacterium | reverse complement strand
GTCACGCGCACGGCATCGTCGGTGATGTGCTCGATATCAGCAACGGTCAACGGGTGAAACGATACGGCCGGCATCAGATCGCCTTGAACTGATCGAATGGCTCGCCACATGCCGTGCACACCATCAGCCGCTTGCAGGCGGTCGATCCGAACTCGGAGATCACGCGAGTTCCACGATCTCCGCATTGGGGGCACAACACCTCATCCACGATGGCGATCACCGAGTGTGGCGGTGCGATCCCGAAGGCGTTGAGCTTCTGCTTGCCCTCGGAGGTCATCCATTCGGTTGTCCATGCGGGTTCCAAGCGAGTGGACACGTGTGCGCTGTAGCCGGCGGCGTCCAGGGCAGCGGCTTTGTCTTCCTCGATAACACCCATCGCCGGACAACCCGAGTAGGTCGGCGTGATCACGACCTCGACATCACCTTCTGGAGACACCTCGACCTCCCGGAGGATTCCGATGTCCTGGATGGTCAGCACTGGTATCTCCGGATCCGTGACTGAACGCAACAGCTCCCAGACCATGGCCTCCGACGGTGCAATGGTGCTCACCAGGTCAGCCCCGGATAGGACCGCTGCATCCATTGCATCTCTGCGAGGAGGTGGCCCAGGTATTCGGTGTGCATGCCGATCCGGCCGCCGTTCGTTTGGAAGTCGTCCTCAGGCCGTATGAGCGTTGCCGCCTCAAAGACGCTGTCGACGGTGCGGGCCCAGTCGCCAGCCAGATCGCCGGATGTCGGTGCAATGCCCTCCTCGGCGAGGGTGATTTCGATGTCGTCGGTGGAGCACAGCTCTGCCGTGAACCGCCACAGGCCATCAATCGCAGCCTGTGTTCGATCGTGGCTCTCTGGCGTCCCGTCTCCGAGCCGCACCACCCAGGTCGACGATCTGCGAAGGTGGTAGGTGGCTTCCTTGAGTCCCTTGGCTGCAATGGCAGCCAAGCGATCGTCCCGTGAAGAGGACAGTCGTTCCCACAGCGGCACCTGATAGGCGTCGAAGAAGAACTGGCGGATCAGGATGTGGGCGAAGTCGGTGTTCGGCTGCTCGACGAGCAGCGCGTTGGTGTAGGCGCGTTCTGGGCGGAACATCGCAAAGTCGTCCTCGGTTCGCCCGTCACCTTCAACCTCGCCGGCATAGGTGAAAAGGTATCGGGCGATGCCGATGTGGTCGAGTGCCGTGTTGGCGATCGCTAGGTCCTCTTCGAGTTCGGGAGCGTGTGAGATGTATTCGCCAAGACGCTGCCCGAGCACGACGTTGTCATCTGCAAGGCGCACCGCATAGGTGGATAGGGGGCTGGAGGTGGTGAGGGTGTTCACAGTTGTCCGACCTCGTCCGGGATCTCGTAGAACGTCGGGTGCCGGTATGGCTTGTCCTCAAAGGGAGCGAACATCGAGTCCGCGTCGTCCGAGGCGTGGATCTCGGTGGACCGAACCACCCAGACGCTGACTCCCTCGGCGCGCCTGGTGTATCCATCCCTGGCGTTCTGAATCGCCGTCTCCACGTCTGGCGCATGCAGCGACCCGACGTGGGTGTGGTTCAGCCCGCGTTTTGCCCTGACAAAGACCTCCCAGAGTGGCCATCCTGCACGGTCGAGGTCTGCGTGGGTTTCCGCTGGCTTCTCGCCGGGGGCGAGGGGTACGTCGTAACTCATGGCGTCCTCCTATGCGCTCGCCTCGAGGGGAGCCTTGTGTTTGGCCGCGTGGGCAGTCGCTGCTTCGCGCACCCATGCGCCGTCATCCCATGCCTTGACCTTGTGGGCGATCCGCTCGCGGTTGAGTCGGCCGTTCCCCTTGATCGTCGACCAGAACTCGTTCCAGTCGATCTCTCCGATGGACCAATGGCCTGTGTCCTCGTCGAAGGCGAGATCGTCGTCAGGGATGGTGCAGCCGAGATAGTGGGCCTGGGGCACGGTCTGGTCGATGAACATCTGCCTGAGGTCGTCGTTTGAGATCCGCTTCACCTTCCATGCCATGGACTGTTCGGTGTGCGGCGATTCCGAGTCGTGCGGGCCGAACATCATCAGGGCAGGCCACCACCACCGATCGATGGCGTCCTGGGCCATTGCCTTTTGCTCTTCGGTGCCGTTGGCGAGGGCCATCATGATCGAGTAGCCCTGCCTGGCGTGGAAGCTCTCTTCCTTGCAGATCTTGACCATCGCCCGCGAGTAGGGGCCGTACGAGGTTCGCTGGAGCACGATCTGATTGACGATGGCCGCACCGTCGACCAGCCATCCGATCGCCCCGATGTCTGCCCAGGAAAGTGTCGGGTAGTTGAAGATCGAGGAGTACTTCTGCCGTCCGGTGTGGAGCAACTCGTTGAGCTCGTCACGCGACACGCCCAGCGTCTCGGTAGCCGAGTACAGATAGAGGCCGTGGCCAGCCTCGTCCTGGACCTTGGCCATGAGGATTGCCTTGCGCAGGAGGGTGGGGGCCCTGGTGATCCAGTTCGCCTCGGGCTGCATCCCGATCACTTCACTGTGTGCGTGCTGGGCCATCTGGCGGATCACTGTCGAGCGGTAGCCGTCCGGCATCCAGTCCCGCGGTTCGATCTTGTCGTCTGCTTCGATGATCTCAGCGAAGCGCGCTGCTCCGGCGTCTGTATCCATGGGGGCTCCCTTCGGCAGACCGCAGCGTAACAAACGAACGTTTGTTTGTCGACAGGACGCTCGGGAAAGACCTGTGGCCTTAGGGAATCAGGATCTGCCGCAACCTTCGGACCGAGATCAGGCCTGCGGACACATCCTCGATACCGTCCCTGCTGATCCATCGATGCCACCGGCCCAACCGAGGTGTGATGCGATCGTGCGTCGCCAGGAAGGCATCGATGGAGCCATCTGACTCATCGAGAATGGTCGACACGACGTCGCGACGCAGCCATTGCAGGTCGTCACGCAGCGACTCGATGGCAAGCCGGTCGAACGACGTCGTTTCCGTGACGGACCGGATCTGCCGCTCGAGCCAACCGATGTAGAACTGCCGACTCACTCGCGTGTAGAGCGCAGCGACGTCGAGGGCGTCCCTGTCGTAGATGTGGGCAAGGTCGACCATGTCTGGCCCCCGGCGCAATGCACGTTGGTAGGCGTGGCGCATGGCGAGCGTGTCCGGAACGCCTGCATCGGCAAGGTCCCGTGCAGCCCGCTGATACGGAGCCTGCCATTCGGGATCGTCGATATCGATGAGGCCGCTCGCCAGCGCTTCGAAGTCGCCGGCAGCAATCTCGATCTCTTCGTCTATCGATCGTTCGCTGGGACGAATGAGGTACCACCGCGTCACCACGGTGACCAGCCTGTCAATGTCCCTGAGCATCTCGCGTGAGGTCTCGGGGGCAATGCTCGAGCCAAGCGCCTCGACATCGGCCCACCGATGGGCTGCATTGGTTACGCGCCTGGCGATGCGATAGGCCCGCACGATCATCGCTGCTGATGAACCGGTCAGCGTCCGCAGCCTCGAGTAGAACGTGCTGCCCTGTGAGTTCAACACCTGGTTGGCCACGATCGTCGAGATCAGCTCCCTGCGAAGGGGATGTTCGAGGATCAGCAGGCGGAATCGTTCAACGATCG
>CAJQOW010000275.1 GCA_905480055.1 uncultured Acidimicrobiia bacterium | reverse complement strand
CCGGACTCGATCAGCCCCCTACTCATCCCGCTTGCGGAGCCCGTTGGCAATGCCTCCATCAAGGCAACCGTCCTGTGGACGGACACGTTCGGAAATCTGCAGTTCAACATTGCCGCTGACGACCTTGCGGGGTTCGAACTTGGAGAGGGCGACGATGTTGCTGTGGCCTACGAGATGGTGAACCACCGCATCGTCTGGGGAGCCTCGTACGGTGCAGTAGAAGAAGGAGAGGCGGTGCTCCATGTCGATTCCCACGGCCAGTTGGCTCTCGGGGTGCGTGGTGGAAGCGCCACCGACGACTTCGGCATCGGCGTTGGCGACTCGGTGATTATCGGCCGTCCCGACGGTGGCAACCGTATCGAGATCAAGGCCGTTGACTGACCGGGTCGAGGTGGCTCGACCGAACAAGCCCGATCAGTCGGGGCGGGTTCACGTCCCTCCGACTCGCAGCGTGGGAGCGTCAGCCGTAGGGTCGGCGTGACCACGAGGTGAGGCCACACGTGCACGCGTCCGATCCAGACGATGGGTTCGGGGGTTTCGGACCGGTTGCCGGCCGAGTGCTCCGATGGATTCCCACGTGGACCCTGGCGGTCGTTGCAGCGGTCTGGCTGTTCCCAACCGTGGGAGCCCTCATCGCGTCGCTGCGGCCCTTCGCCTTCGGTCGCACCTCGGGTTGGTGGCAAGACCTTCTGAACCCATCAACCTGGACGCTGGAACCGTACCGCATTGCGCTCGACGCTACGGCGAACAGCTCCTTTGCGGCGAGCATGCTCAACTCGTTTGCGATCGCGATTCCTTCAGCGATCATTCCGTTGGTCCTGGGCTCGGCAGCCGCATTTGGGTTCGTGTGGCTTCCCTTCCGAGGAAGCCGAGCAGTTCTCCTTGGTGTGGTGGCGATGATCGCTGTTCCGATCTACGGCGTCCTGTTGCCGTTGCTGCAGGCATACTCGTTCGGGGTGCACCTGACCCTCCCGCTCATTGACAAGACCGTGACCCTCTTTCCTGACCTTGGGTTATCTGGCTCGATACCCGGTGTATGGATAACCCACGTTGGAACTGGTCTCCCGTTTGCCATCTTCCTGCTCGTGTTTGCCGTCGCGCTGGTTCCGCGTTCCCTGATCGATGCCGCCCGGATCGACGGCGCAACTGAGCCCCAGATCTATTGGAAGGTGGTGATGCCGTTGATCACGCCGGCCCTGGCATCGCTCGGCATCCTGCTGTTTCTGTGGGCATGGAACGACTTCATCGTGGCACTGACGATCATCGGCGCAAACGGTGCAGCGCTGCCGGCAACTGTTCGTTTCTCTGCCGTCGGCGTCATCGTCGACGGGCCGGTCACCTTGGCGATGATCTTCATCCATTCGGCGGTTGCAGTCGCCGTGTTCTTCGGACTGCAGCGCTACTTCGTTCGCGGGCTGCTCACCGGCACCGAATGAGGGTGGCCGTGCGTTTCACGGGTACGTCTACGGGGATAGCCCGCCCGCAGCGAGTTTGACGAGGAACGCCACCACGATGAATGCGAGAAGAACGGCAATCGCAATGGATGTGACGGGGCGCATTCAGGAACGTCGCATTCGCTAGGAACCGACGTTCACGGTGCGTTCGATGGCTGTGTAGATGTGTTCGGTCATCTTTGCCTCCTCGGGGTCCAGGAGGTTTGCCATGACCTTGAGCGTCCACTCCATGAGGGGCTTGTTCCTGATACCCACCGTGGTGAGCGTCTTCATGATCGTCGGGTTGCCGATCACCTTGACGAACACCCGAGCAACTCGGTGGTAGTCGCCATACACCGCCTCGAGCTCGTCGGCATATTCGGCGAGGGCGAGGGAGTTGCCCGCAAGTGCGTTCGCTACATGGGCCGCTGCCATGCGGCCTGTCTCGTAGGCATAGTCGATGCCTTCACCGTTGAACGGGTTCACGGCGCCGGAGGCATCGCCAACCAATACCCAGTTGCGTCCGACCTTGGGTCCCACACTCAGGGACATGGGGAGCTTGCCGCCAATCGGTTTGGAGTGCTCCGTCTCCGGGGTGACCTTCCAATGCTCTGGCAGGTTGTGTGCGTACGCGTCGAGCATGTGGGAGGTGTTGACGTCCTTCCACCCCTTGAAGGTCGACACGAGACCGGCGCCCACATTGATCTCGCCGTCGCCAAGCGGGAATACCCACCCATATCCCGGCATCGCCCGTCCCTCTGCGTCACGCATGTCCAGTTGGGATTCGATCATGCGATCGTCCGAGTTCGGACTCTCCCAATATCCGCGGACTGCCAGCCCGTAGGGAAAGTCCCGGCGCCGCTTGGCGCCAACACCACGCCCGAATCGGGAGTTTGAGCCGTCAGCGATGACGACGAATTCGGGATGCACGGTTCGTTCGCCTTCGGCGTTCGTGAGGTGGACACCGACCACCCTGTCGTTCTCGAGCAGCGGCATCGCCGTGGTTCCCTGCTCGACGAGGGCGCCCTGACGTTCTGCGAGTGCCGCAACGGTTCCGTCGAGATCGGCTCGCCGCATCGTCGCACCCCAGTCGGGATAGACAGAGTGCTGTGGCCACTCCATCTCGATCACCAGATCGCCTGCGTAGGCCCTCAGGCCATCGACCCGGTGAAGGTCGAGGCCGTTGAAATCGAATCCCATGTCCAGAAGTTGCTTGATGGCTCGCGGGGTGAGGCCGTCACCACACGCCTTCTCCCTTGGGTAGTGCTTCTTCTCGACCAGATGGACATTGATGCCGTTGCGCGCAAGCCAATATGCCGTTGAGGCCCCACCGGGACCCCCGCCAACCACCAGCACCTGAGGTGTGTTCGTCATGTCCGGAAGGTTATCGGTTGTCGGTGATCGGTTTACGTGGGCAGCCTTTGGTCATGACCACGTACCTCTCGAGTCTCGAGATCCAGAAGTTGGAGTGTGGAGTACCGAGTACTGAGCGAAGCGGTCGTCCTAGGGGCCGGACGCCTCGGTCATCTCTTCGCCCTCTTCTCCCTCGGGGACGACGAGGCCGCAGTCAACCTCAGCCTCCTCGAGGGGTTGGCCACCG
>CAJQOW010000274.1 GCA_905480055.1 uncultured Acidimicrobiia bacterium | reverse complement strand
ATCTGACCACCGCTTGATGACGTGCTGCCGGTTCTTGAGTAGGGAGTCCGAATACAGGATCGCTCCCCCGAATGATCCCACGCCAACGAGGATCGGCCGGAGGGGACCCGAGGCCGGATACCGCTCGCGCAACTCCGATGTCGCCTCGTACACCATGCCACCGACCCCACCGGCCATGGCAAGGCGACCCACCGTGCGCGCTGAGGCGACGGGGGTCGGTTCATCCCGGCGTTGCGGGATCTTGGTGAGTCCGAAACCTGCTGCGGTGACGAGCGCTCGTGCACCGAAGCGTTGCGTGAACGGCGAAGAATCGGGAACAGCTTTGCGAATCGCGGCATCGGTGCCTCGTCCGATCAACTCGGCAATCAGGATCGAGGCACCAGCTGCAATGCCTTGGTGCATCGAGGATCGAGGCATCAACGAAGGGGAAAACGATTCGAGGAACGAAGCCGACTTCAGTGGACCAGCCGGATCGCTTGTGATCGGGTTGAGCCAGTTGGCCACCACGACACTGGATTTGGCGACGGCAGCTTTCGAAATCCGCACCGTGCGAATGCTACGTCTCGGCATCGTATCTCCCTGAGGACTCGGCAGAGGGTGTCGTGCTCATGGTAGGCGAGGACTCCGGCGTCACTTCAGGTGGGGACGGTTGACCTGCTGCCCCCAGACACGACCAGATGCACCCGGTACGATGGTGTGCACACATCCGTTTCTCACACCATCAGGAGACCACCAGTGGCTCCCGACTCCTCGTCGACAGCTCGCATCTCTGGCGAGATCCCGCAACGGCCACAAGCCTTGCTCGACCTGATTGAGCTCGACCAGCGTGCGTTCGAGCGGATCTCATCTGCCCGATCGCCAGGGCTTGATACTGCGATGACCCTCGTCACCGATGCATCGAGGCACGCTCGCTTGTTGGTCATGTTCTCCGGTGTTCTGAGCGTCTTCGGGGGTGTCGTTGGTCGCCGCTCCGCCGGTGAGGCACTCATCGCCGTCGGCGTCACCACCACAGCGGCAAACGCGGTGGTGAGGAGTGCGGCACAACGTGGACCGGCTGGCTCCGCACCCGGCCCAGTCCTGCCATCCGGAAGAACGGCGTCGGCAAGCGCCTTTGCGACGGTCGTGGGAGACCACATCCCGGCTCTTTCGCTGCCACTCAACTCGTTCGCAGCGGCCGTTGGGGCTTCCCGCGTGTACAACGGCGTTCACCATCCGCGCAACGTTGCGCTGGGATGGCTGTTCGGCAAGGCCGTCGGCATAGCCGTGCTCCGCATAGGACGGGCTGTCGAAGACAGGCAACGACGTGGCGCCACCCAGTGAGGCCCACCGATCAATCTGACGAGACCGGTTCCTTCACGCCCCATCCTGCAACAATCGTTGCGAGACCACATGCCACGGAAGGACGAGGCTGACATGACCTCGCACAACGAATCCACACGACCGCGTCTCGGGGTGCACTCCGAGGTCGGGAAATTGCATACGGTGATCGTGCACAGGCCTGGTCTCGAGATGCGCAGGTTGACGCCATCCAACACCCAAGAACTGCTCTTCGACGACGTCCCCTGGGCCACGAGAGCTGCCGAGGAACACGACGCCTTTGTCGACCTCATGCGGAACGACTACGACATCAACGTGTTGCTCGTCCATGAGCTGCTCGAAGACGTTCTGGATGATCCCGCCGGAAGGGAGTACGTGCTCGACCGCAAGCTCATCGCCAACGAGGTCGGCGTCAACGGCGTTCCCGAGATGAGGGCCTGGATGGATTGGCTCGACTCGAAATCGCTCGTCAAGCATCTCATCGGCGGAGTCACGGTTGGCGAACTCCCATCCGATTTCAGGAGCTGGGCGAGCAAGGCCTACGGCGACCACGAGTTCGTGCTGCCTCCGCTCCCCAATCAGCTCTTCACCAGGGACTCGAGTAGCTGGATCTATGACGGAGTGACCATCAACCCCAAATACTCACCGGCGCGTCGCAAGGAAACACTCCATCTCGCCGCGATCTACAAGCACCACCCCATGTTCAAGGATGAGGACTTCACCATCTGGTGGGGCGACCCACCCGAGCTCGACCGTGGCAGTGCCACGATCGAGGGAGGCGATGTCATGCCCGTCGGCGATGGCATCGTGCTCGTCGGCATGGGCGAGCGGACGACCTACCAGGCAGTGAGCCAGGTCGCCAAGGCGCTGTTCGACCACGGAGCAGCCACCCGGGTGATCGCTGCCAAGATGCCGAAGGACCGAGCAAGCATGCACCTCGACACCGTGTTCACGTTCTGCGACAGGGATCTGGTGACGGTATATCAACCGGTCGTCGACACGATTCAACCGATCAGCTACTACCCGTCCGACTCCGGAGTGGATGTGGTGATCGAGGAGCGCGGCTGGATCGAAGTCGTCGGCGATGCCCTCGGGATCGACGAGCTCCGCGTGATCCCAACCGGGGGCGACAGCTTCGAACAAGCCAGAGAGCAATGGGATGACGGAAACAACGTGGTGGCCCTCGAACCAGGCGTGGTCGTGGCCTACAACCGCAACGAGTTCACGAACGACAAGCTCCGACAAGCTGGCATCACGGTGCTCGACATCGAGGGGTCCGAACTCGGACGCGGTCGCGGTGGTGGACATTGCATGACCTGCCCGGTGGTGAGAGACCCGGTGTAGCCCTCGCCGCCCATTCCCCAGGCCTGCAGACCCCCTCACCCAGCAAGGTGCAGAGCGTGCGGCTACACTTGTCTATACAACCTTGCATGGACACATCGACGTAGGGAGGCCCCATGCAGTCACGATCCATCACGATGCTCGGCACGGGCCTGATTGCCGATTTCTACACCATGACGTTGCACGGCCAGCGCAGCAGGGACCGCGTCCAGGTGGTCTACTCCCGATCCGAGGAACGTGGCGAGGCATTTGCGGATCGCTGGGACATTCCGGTCCACACGACCTCACTCGAGGACGCCATCAACCACCCGGACACCGACGTCGTCGTTGTCGCCCTCCCGAACTTCCTGCACGAGGAGGCCATCGACCTCATTGCCACCGCTGGTAAGGCCGTGTTGTGCACAAAACCCCTCGCCCGCGATGCGGCCGAAGCGAAACGGATCCTCGACCGCGTGGAAGAGGCTGGCATCTTCGCCGGGTACCTCGAAGACCTTTGCTACACGCCCAAGACGCTCAAGGCGATCGGCGCGGTGGAGTCAGGCGCAATCGGCGACGTGACCTGGGTGCGATCCCGCGAGACACACCCTGGGCCCCATAGTGCGTGGTTCTGGGACAAGGACAAGGCCGGAGGCGGAGCCATCGTCGACCTTGGCTGTCACTGCATCGAGATCATTCGGAACTTCGTAGGGAAGGGGAACCGTCCCGTCGAGGTCATGGCATGGGCCGACACGCTGGTTCACCCGATCAAGGCAGAAGACAATGCAGTGGCGATGATTCGGTTCGAGTCCGGTGCCCTCGGTCAGTTCGAGGTCAGCTGGTCGTTCAGAGGCGGGATGGATCTTCGCGACGAGGTTGCGGGCACCGAGGGAACCATCTGGCTCAACCACTTCCTCCGCACCGGCTTTGACATGTACAGCTCGGGCGGCGGCGACGGATACGTCGCAGAGAAGATCGAATCGACCGAGGGTTGGCTCTTCCCAGTGGGCGATGAGGTTGCCGAGCTCGGCTACGTCGACATGTTCACCGACATGTTCGAATCGATCGAGTCCGGCACCGAACCCCAGGAAACGTTCTACGACGGATACGTTGTCAACGCGATCATGGACGCCGCATACCGTTCGGCCGAAACTCGGCAATGGGAACCAGTTGACATCGAGTGGCGCGGTGGCTCGACGGCCCGCATCGACAAGCACACGTCCTACCACGACGGTCACCCGATCGTGAAGGCCGAGATCTTGCCGGACGGACGATCAAAGCTGATCCTGGCGGACAAGGAGACAGGTTCGATCTTCGACATCGTCACCGAGTCCTGATGTGAATCTCCACGTACTCGAACCAGATCGGTGGCCAGGCGTGGTTGCCGATCGGCTCGATGCGGCCGCTCGCGCTGGATCCACGTTGTGCCTGCCTACGGGAGCGACTCCTCGGACTGCCTACGCACAGCTCGGGTTGCAGGGGGATCTCTCGCGTGCCTCGGTGTTCCTCCTCGATGAGTTCGTCCTTCCCAACGGCGCAGCCGCACGATGCGACACCATGCTGCGAAGGGACCTCCTGGATCGTCTGAAGCATCAACCCGATCGGCTCGAGAACTGGGACACGATGGCACCCGATCTGGAAGCCGAGTGCGCCCGCCTGACAGATGCCATCAACGGCGCGTTCGACGTCGCTGTGCTCGGCATCGGCACCAACGGGCACCTCGGACTCAACGAACCAGGATCTTCTGTGGCGTCGCGGGCACGGGTCGTGGATCTCCACTGGTCAACTCAGCAGGCGAGCACTGCATATGGAACCGGCCCGCCGCCAGAACGTGGTGTGACGTTCGGTTTGGCAGACATCATGGATGCGGCAGCGGTGTGGCTGCTGGCAACGGGCACGCACAAAGCCTCGATCGTCGCCGAAGCCCTGGAGGGTGCGGTCGACACGAAGGTTCCCGCATCGGTGCTTCAACAACACCCGGACCTGCACGTCTTCCTCGACAGGGATGCGGCTTCGGCGCTATGACCTAGCGCAGGGCAGGCACTGCGCCGCCGACCCACTCGACGAGTTCGTCTTCGGTCAGCAGCACCATGTCGGGCTCCAGGCTTCGAAGGTGATCGACATCTGCACCTGACTTCCAGGCCGCCGTCACGGCGACGACGCCAGCTGTGCGGGACGAACGAATGTCGGAAGGTGCATCGCCGATGTAGGCAACCTGGCGTGGCGGGAATCCCCAGGCATCGACGATCTTCGCGATTTGGTCGGCCTTCACCAAACCATCGACCGAACCAGCAGCGACCTCTTCGAACACATGAGACAGGCCAAGCGATTCGAGGGTGATGGCGGCTCCTCGTGCACCCTTCGCCGTGACAACCGACTGCGGCACTCCAGCGTGGGCGAGGCGACGCACAACATCGCACACCTCGGGAAAGCCGAGGCCGTCGAGACCGGCCGTGTACTCGACAAGGAACACCTCGATGGCATCCACCCATTGGTCCCCGAGTTCGTTGCGCAGGACGCCCTCTTCGGATGGGCCGAACCGTGAAAATATCTCCTGTTGGGTCAGGGTCGGGCCTCCGAATTGCTCGATGGCGGTGCCGAGGGCGCTGGCACAGAGATCGAGTGTGTCGGCGAGCGTGCCATCGACGTCCCAGATGATGGCTTCGATTGGTCCCATTGGCTCAGCGATTCGTTCGGTCACAGCGCAGATGCCTCCACAACCAAGGAAGTCGATCGCTGTTGTCCGGGCTCGATCGTGGGAACGGTGCCTCGTGCCCGCTCGAAGGCCAAGCCCCGCGTAGTGCAGTTCGCCGGTTCTATACCGAGCACGCCCATGCCAGGGTTCGCATCGATCCATTGGTTCAGCATGGGGAGTTCCTCGGTCTCCCACGAGATCCTGACCGTGACGGAACAGGCTGGGCTCGAGATTTGCGCCCGTGCCCAACCGTCCTCCGAACGCACCCGATGCTCGAGCACCCACTCCGGGGTCTTCTGGATCGGTGGCGGCGCGGACCAACGGCCGAGTGCTGGTCCTGAGTCTGGATCGCGCGCCACGGTGTCGTCCGTGTTCATGGTGAGCATCGCTGACCCCGACCACAGCGGCCAACCAAAGTTGCAGTGATACAGCAGTGGTGCTTCAGCCAGGGACGAGCCCTGGTTTGTCGTGATGTCCCTGACTTCGATGCGACCCATGCCGGCCGACGTGGTGATGGTCCGGTCAACCGTCATGTGCGGCTCCTGGGAGTCATCGGTGACGCGGCCAGCCACGGTGATGCTGCCCCGGTCTTCGGTTGATCGAACGATCGTCACATCCTCTGCAAGAAGATGCGAGAAGGTGCCATGGAGCCCATGGCCCTCGGATGGCATCCCCACGTTGCGGAGACCGCAGGTGGTGATGAGGCCACCGCCGAATGCGTCGGCCCAGTCCATACCCGACGGGCTCGCAAGCGGGGGCTGCTCGCCCTTGCTCGACAGCCACGCGAGTGGTGTTCCGGCGAACCATGCCTGTCCGATGTCAAGACCCCGCTCCGGCAGCACCCGTAGACGGATGCCACCCACCGGGGCCACATCGATGACGCGCATGCCTGAGGACGCTGATCTTGCGTCACCCACCCACAACACCGTGTCGACGTTCGAGAGGGCAACCGAGGCGAAGGCTTCGGAGGGAGTGTCAGTCATCATCGAGGGCGTGGCCAACCGTTCCGTTGATGACGAGTCCTCCGTCGACAACGATTTCCTGCCCCGTGATGTAGCGGGATGCAGTCGATGCAAGGAAGACGAGAGCGTCTGCAATCTCGTCCTCCGTCCCGATTCTCCCGAGCGGGATCCGGTTCTCGTAGGTGGCGCGAACTTCCGGTGTGTAGGCCTTGACGTTGAGCGGAGTATCGGTGGCCCCTGGCGACAGCGCATTCACCGTGACATTGTGTTCGGCTGCCTCGATCGCAAGCGTCTTCGTCAAGCCGAGGATCCCACCCTTAGCCGCGATGTAGGCGCCGAGATTTGCGACGACCAGTACGTCGGCCGCAGAGGTGACGTTGATGATGCGCCCCCTGCCCTGCGGATACATGACGCGGGCAGCCTCCCGACTTCCGTAGAAGAAGCCATGCAGATTCGCAGCCATGAGCCCATGCCAGTCGTCGTTCGTGGTCTCGATGAGCGGCTTGACCATGAGCTGGGCAGCGTTGTTGACCCAGATGTCCAGGCTTCCCCACCGGTCGATCGCCCCTGCTGCCAGCCTAGGTGCCAGATCGGGATCGCCCGTGTCGCCCTGGATGATGACAGCGTCCCGCCCTTCCGCCTCGATCTGACTGCGCACCGTGTCTGCGCCATCGTGATCGCTGCGGTACACGCCGAGGACGTTCGCACCGGCGCGCGCCAACGCAACGGCAGTCGCCCGGCCGATGCCCTTCGACACGCCGGTGACTACGGCTGATGGACCGACAAGTTCAACAGTGGTGGGCATTGCTCAGTTCCCTTCCGACCTGGGGTCAATGACAAACTTCATCCCGGTGCCAGCTCTCGTGGCTGCGAACGCTTGCCGCCATTCTGCGATCGGCACGACCTCAGAAACCAATGGGTCCAGTTCGACGGCACCCAATTCGAGCAGCGACATGGCCCGAGCCCACGATCTCGGTGTGCTGGCGAACCCGGACGTATAGGTGATTTCCTTGTAGAGGATCTGATCGAGGTCGAGGGTGACCTCATGGCCAAAGATGCCGACGTGCACGTACCTCCCACCCTTGCGGACCGCGGACAGTGCGGTGGCTGCCGCTGGCTGGGCTCCCGAGCACTCGCACACCACGTCGAAGGTCTCCTCGAGGATGGGCTCATCGCCGACTGTGATGGTTGCGAGCCCGAGTTGGGCCGCGACGGCGAGCCGTTGCTCATCGGACGGCAGCCCAGCCAGGACCACAGTGCCACCTGCTGCTCTGGCCGCTTGGGCAGTGAGCACGCCCATCGTGCCCGGACCCAGCACCAGAACCGAGTCTCCCGCGTTGACCACCGGTGGATCAAACAAGCAGTTGGTGACGCATGCGAGCGGTTCAGCGAGCGATCCTGCGTGCCTCGCAACATGGTCCGGCAACCGATGCAGGTTCCTCGCTGGCAGGATCAGCCACCGAGCGAATCCACCGTCGACATGAGAACCGAAGGATCGACGCCCCTGACACAGGTTCGGGCTGCCGGTTCGACAGTACGTACAGGTTTCGCAATAGGAGAAGTAGGTCTCGGCGGCGAACCTCCCTCCGATCAATTCTGCGTCTACGCCTTCGCCAACCGAGCGAACTTCACAGTGACCTCGTGGCCCATCGTCACCGGCGGAAGGGAAGGGAACTCGTCGTCCGCAATGTGGAGATCCGTTCCACAGATGCCGGCCGAGATCACCTCGAGAAGAACCTGACCCTGGCCAGGATCGTAGACGGTGAACTCACGAAGGTCGACGCTGTCCGGCCCTGTCCTCAACTTGCTCACACCGACCGTGGAAATCGTCATCCCTGGGGTACCTCCATGGACAGGAACCGTTGCGGGTTCGTCTCGAACATCGTCGCAAGTTGATCCGATGACACGCCTCGATCGGTGAGGGCATCCACAAACCCCGTGCGCATCCACGCAAGGCCTGGCTCTCCTCCCAGGGCCGACCAGAGGGTCCGCCTCGCCCCGTCGGTCCCGAACATGACCTGCTCTACGAACCCCTCCTCGACAACCCTCGCCGTGAGCTCGGCTGTCCAGTTTCCTGCCCCCGGAGGTTGCCTGAGGGCCTGATCGAACTCGAGCAAGACACCTGATCGGAGAAGGTCGACGTGGTATTGGGCATCCATGATCTTGTCGGTGTGGGAGATAACAACTCGGTGGAGCGGGAAGCCGAGATCCCGGAACACCTCGAGCTGGCCAAAGGCACCAACACCTGCCTCCGTGTGGGTCAGAATGGGAACACCTGTCTGCCTCGCCGCCTCGGCTGCGCCGGCGAACACCCGACGAGCCCGATCGGAAACCTCAGCAACCTCCGTCGCGACCTTGATGACCCCGGCCCGGTACTCGGTCCGCTCAACGACCGGGCCCGTGTAGTCGAATCGATCGATGCCGACTTCGATGTCGTCCGCAAACAGCTGAGCGAGGACATCGGGATCAGCCTCGATCGCCCACGGATGATGGATGTAGTACTTCGGCGTGTGCAGCCCGGTCATCGCAACGATCGCGACGCCCGTTCGCATCGAGATGTCCGCCAGGCGATTGGGATGTCTCCCACCAGCTGCGGGCATCGCATCGACCATGCAGCCAACACCGGCCTCCGCACAGGGCTGGAGCTCTGCAACCGCCTCATCAACCGACGGGAGGTGGATGTGGGGATAATCGGCGGCGATCAGCGGGTTGTCGAG
>CAJQOW010000273.1 GCA_905480055.1 uncultured Acidimicrobiia bacterium | reverse complement strand
GGCAGAGGAGCGCAGCGACGATGCCGGGGGATGGTCCTACACCAAGGCAATGTCACCTTCGTGTTCGCAGGCTCACGCGCCCCCCCCTGGCTCATTCCGTTCACCCGTCCCCCCTGAAGGGGGGACTCACCGCTCCCTGCTCGATCGTCGCATGTCGTTATCTTCTGGGCATGCGTCGACTGTTGATGATCTCGTTCGCCCTCGCCCTGGCAGGGGCGGCCTGCACGAATACGGGAGACGACACGACCTCGACAACCACAGTGCCTGATGCCTCGTCGTCCTCCTCGATCACGGTTGCGACGACCACCACCACAACGTCGCCTCCGGATGGGTTTGGTGGTGAGGTACGGCTTGGCGTTGACCTGGCGATCTCGTCGTTGAACCCGTTTGCGCAAGATGCCTTTGGCGAACGGCTCGCAGGGAATGCGGTGTGGGCCATGGTCTATGACATCGACCCGGAGACGTGGCAACGCATTCCGGACACCGTGGTATCCCTGCCGTCGCAGTCGGGGTCAATCGAGGTGAACGAAGACGGAACGATGACCGTCCGCTATGACGTGCGCGTCGATGCTCGATGGAGCGATGGTCTGTCGATCTCCGGAGAGGACGTTGCTTTCACGGCTGAGGTGATGAAGGATCTCGCTATTGCCGGCGAGCGATCCGTGGACCCCGTCATGGCGACGGTGGTTTCGACCGACTTCGTCGAGCAGATCGCCTTCATCACGTTTTCCGAACCCAACTTGGTATTCGAAGATGCCCTATGGATCATCCTGCCTTCCCATGCACTCGACGGAGTGGACCTCGTGAATGGGACCGACGGCTCCGACTGGCCATCTGGTGGTCCCTTCATCGTGGAGTCTTTCGATCGCTTCAACGAAGTGAGGTTCGTTCGCAACGATCTGTACTGGAAGCAGGATGGCTCGGGCCGCTCTCTCCCCTACGTCGACACGTTGACGATTGTTGAGAGCACGGAGCCAGGGCTCCAAGGAAATGAACCGATATCGCCGACCTCGGGCTTCGTCGCTGGCGAGCTTGATGTTGCGGTGATTCCGCCGTGGCCGGAGGACCTCGCACGAGTTGCAGCGGTTGCCGATCAGGGCGCTGTGCTCGAGACGGTTGCGAGCGCGGTCGTTGAACAGATCACGGTGCAGTTCGCCGGTGATCGCGACGAGGTGAACCCTGTTTCGTGGAATGACTCGCTCGATTACCGCCAAGCCGTCGCCCACGCCATCGATCGCGACGCCATCCTGGACGAAACCGGGGTCCCGTGGTCCGAGGGGATTCCGGGCATGCTCGTCCCCGGCGCAGACTCGGCATGGGCTCAGTACGACTACGACCCGGCAGCGGCAGGAGCACTCATAGATGAACTCGATAGCGAAGCTGAGGAGGGCACGCCTCAGGCGCGGCTGTCGACCACCGGCAACGGTGACTATCGGATACGGATCGGAGACGCCCTCGAGTCGCGGTTCGCAGCGATCGGTGTCGGCTACGAGCCGATCTACCTCGACTCAGTCCTCTTCTTCGGTGACACCCTCGCCACGGGGGCATTCGATCTGGGCATGTGGGCGTGGCTGAGCGATGGCGGATATCAATCCACGCTGAATCTCATGGACACCTTCGACCCTGCCAACGATGCGGCCCAGGCAGACCTCGGGGACTGGGCCTCAACCGCAAGCTCGGGTGCTGTTCGATTCTCCGAGATTGTCGGAGAAGCGCGATCGACGATTGATGCAGATCGGTTCGCCGAACTGGTTGCAGAGGCCGAGCAGATCCTTGCGGCCGAGCTCGTCGTGATCCCCCTGTTCAATCGCTCAACCACCGCCGCATGGTGGACCGACGCGGTAGCCGGCATTGTTGTCAATGGCTCGCAATCCACATTGACCTGGAACGTCGAGGAATGGCAGAGGGTCGGGGAGTAGATGCCGCAGGCCGTTCCTCCTTAGTATCACGAGGCAGTATCACCGAGCGAAGCACACGCACACCCGTGGGGAACGATGGAAAGCCTCGACCAGATATTCAACCCTGAATCGAACTCGTTCTGGAACCTGCTGCTCGGCCTCGTTGTGCTTGGCGTCAGCCTGTTCCTGGCGCGCATCATCAGGCGACGGTTGCGGGGCATGCTTGCGAACAACAACATCGAGGAGTCGGCATCCGCGTTGATAGCGAGGGTCACCGGCTGGGCGATTGTGCTCGTCGGGGTGCTCGTCTTCCTCGCGATCATGGGCGTGGACATGACAGCCACCGTCATCGTCCTTGTCATTGCACTCGTTTTCGTGGCCCTGTCAGCGAAGAGCCTCATCGAGAACTGGGTGGCAGGTCTGTTGCTCCAAGCTCGCGGTCCGTACAAGATCGGTGATCGGGTTGAGACCAACGGCTACTCGGGATTCGTTGACCAGACCAACCTTCGCTCCGTGGTACTTCGCACACCCGACGGCCAGATTGTGCATGTGCCGAACGTCGATGTGCTCACGACTCCGCTCGTCAACCAAACGGGTGAGGACGGTGTCCGGAGATCCTCGCATGTGTTCGGGGTTGCCTATGGCTCCAACTTCGAAGACATCGAGAAGCGACTCGTCGAGGTGACGTCGTCCATCGATGGCGTGATCGTCGACCCGAAGCCACCAACGGCGTGGATCTCCAAGCTCGGCGACACCACGGTGAACATCGAGGTCCGATTCTGGCACCAGTACGGCCCACGTCACATCGTGCGTTCCGATGTTGCCGATGCGTGCCTCGCTGCCCTCGACGAGGCTGGAGTCAGCATGCCCTTCCCGACCAGCGAAGTGATTGTCCACCGCGATTCCGGGATCAAGGGCGCTGATTAGATGACCGGTGCGGTGCTCGCCGTGGTTCTGTCACGTGTGGAAGTGCGGCGTTCACTCGCAGCTTGCCCCTGATACCCTGACGGCATCTTGGAGAGGTGGCCGAGCGGCCGAAGGC
>CAJQOW010000272.1 GCA_905480055.1 uncultured Acidimicrobiia bacterium | reverse complement strand
ATGTCGCGTGCCACAAGGCCAACAAGCTCGGCGACACGCTCCTTCATCTCGCCCGCTGCCTTGTTGGTGAAGGTGATCGCCAGGATTTCGTACGGGGAGACACCCAGGTCCCTGACCATGTGCGCAATGCGATAGGTCAGGACACGGGTCTTGCCAGAGCCCGCACCTGCGACGACGAGCACCGGCCCTTCAGTCGCGGCAACGGCCTCGCGCTGCGTGGGGTTCAAAGACGAAAAGAGAGGCGATTCGGACATCCATGGCGAGTGTACCGATCCACCGTGACCGAATAACAAGCGTGGAAGTAGCAGGGTCCACGGGCCTCACAGGTACTGCGTCAGGCGGCTATGGCGAACCAATACCACGCCAGCAGGAGCGCCGCCGCGATCGCTATCAGGAAGCCGATCTTGAGGACCTTCTTGAGCAGCCACCAGACAACGCCGATGATGACGAGCACGATGAGCAGCGACATCCACCATTCCACGGTCCACCTCCTGTGGTCGACGTGGTCCCGATAGTACGGCGTCGACCAACAAGTCGAGGCACTGGGTAGTCGGTACCAGGTCCCGGGTACGCGGTACGGCGAGCCGAAGCTCGTCTAGGAGGCAATCTCCGCTGAGCCGTCGCTGTCCGTGTCGATCAGCTCATGGAGCTTCTCGACAAGCGCACCCTTGGCGAAGTCAGCCTTGTCGAAGAACGCATGGACACCAGCGCGTTCGGCCCTGGCACGATCGTCCTCGGAGGCAACACCGGAGAGCATGACGACGGGAACGTCGCCGTACCGCTGTCGCACCATGTGGATGAGCGCAACGCCGTCTGCCCTTGGCATCGAGAAGTCAACGACGAGAGCGTCGACGTCGTAGCGAGCGAGGACCGCGAGCGCATCAGACACGCTGCCGGCGACGAGCGTCGAGAATCCGTGGGAGGCAAGCACTCCGGAGACGACTTGGCGGACACCCTGGCTGTCGTCCACGATGAGGATCGTCCTGACGGGACCGTCTGAGCGAACCTCGGTATCCCGCATCTTGTCTGCGAGGCGTCCGGCATCCACCAACATCACCGTCTCATTGCCACCGAGCAGCGCGACACCGGAAACAACCGAGTCAGACCCTGCAAGCAGCGGGCTGAGATCCTTTGTAGCCACCTCGGTCAAGTCGAGGACGTCATCTACGGCAAGCGCGATGTTGCCCGTTGGGCTCTGGAGAATCAGGACCTGCGAAGGCAGGCCGTCGACATCCAGCCCAACAACGGTTGCGAAGGATGAATACGGGATCGTCTCGTCCTTGTATCCGATAAAGCTCCCCCGCTCGGTCACGGAGATCTTCACATCCGGAATGTTCAGCACCGCGATCGCTGCGCTCTCGGGCAGACCCCAGGTCCGGCCCCCCGCCGTGAAGATCTGTGCACGTTGGAGCGCCCGATAGGCGGGCAACGTCACCACGAACGTGGTCCCCCGCCCGGGTGCAGAGTCGAGCGTCAGCGAGCCGAAAACGTCTTCGACGATGCCCGTCACGCGTGCGAGCCCGTCGCCCTCACCCGTGAACTCTGATGATCCAGGGTTTGTCGAGAAGCCCTCGGCGTAGAGCACGGCCCTGAGTTCTTCGGTCGTCGGGTCGTCGCCGACCATCTCCCTGTCGGAGGCAAGCGCACGAACCGACTTCCAATCGATTCCCGATCCGTCGTCAGTGACGACGATTTGGACATGCTGCTCGTCGCGGGATAGCACCACCTTGACCGTGCCCTGATCTGGCTTGCCAGCAGCGACGCGGTCGTCTGCGGGCTCGATCCCGTGGGCTACAGCATTCACCACGAGCTGGCGGATCACTTCGCCGATCTGGTCGACCAGCTGCCGATCGACGATCGTGTCTTCTCCCTCGAGGACGAGCTCGACGTTCCGGTCGACCTTCTTGGCCAGGTACTTCACGAGCTGGGGAAGCGTCGATGTCACGGCATTGAGCGGGATGGCAGTCAAGCCGAGAGCGGCTCCCTGCAGGTTGGCCGAGGCTCGCCGAACCGTCTCGAGCGATTCGAGCGAACCTTCGAGTGCCACAGCTGACACGCCTTGGTCTGCGCCTTGGAGCAGATGGGTCGACTGGGCGACAGCCGAGTCGAGATCAATGCGCAGTGCTGCGACATCGTTGATGAGGCGGAACAGCCGACCAGCGTTCACCGGGACGGACTCCTCGGTTGCCCAGGTCTCGACAGCGCCGAGCAGCCCACCAAGGTCGTACGACTTCTGATTGACGGGATCGAGTACCGATGGCCCATCCGCAACGACCGACAGGTTGGCTGGCTCATCGAGCGCTGTGGCGGTAGGAGTCTCGGCAAAGGCTGAGCTCACGATCTCATACGTGATCACCGGGGTTGGAAGCTTCCCGTCTGGGCCCGGTTCGAATACCAATGGTTCATCCGGACCGCTCGACACGGGAGTGTCGGGTACGACCGGTGCCTCTTCGTCAGCTTGCGCCTTCTCTTCAGGCTCTTCGACATCGGCAGCGGCAGCGGCATCAGCAGAGTCGACGACGGGCGTCGTCGGGGTCTCGGGCGCTTCTTCGGCATCATGAAACGATGCGACCGCGACCGGCTCTTGCTCTGTTGGTGCGTCGGAAATGTCAGGCGTGGCAACTTCGGCGGGTTCGCCATCGCGCTCGCGTGCTACCTCTCGCTCGATCTCGTCGAGGGTCGCTGCGACATCGGCGATGTCCTCGGCATCAAGGACCGATTCGTCCGTCGCTACAGCTTCCTGCGCCACGGCGTCGGCATCCGGAGTCGCGACCGCCTCAACGGGCTCTTCGATCACCTCACGAAGGTCGACCTCGGTCGTCGTAGCGGGCTCAGGGTTGTCCCCACCTTGAGCCTCATCGTGCGGGGTCGCAGTGTCCTGGGCATCTCCAGACAACGGGTCTGGGAGCTCAGCGACGAGTGCTGGGTCAGCGACCATCGCGCGAATCGTGTCGATGGCAACCAGGACGTCATGGTCGTTGGCGCCAAGGGCTTCGGGAATTGCAGCGGCGAGGTGTTCGAGCGTCCTGGCGAGCATGGAGGACGGCTGGAGATCACCTTGCTGGATCCATCTCCAGACGAGTTCACAGGTCTCGCCCCCCTGGGCAATCCCCTCGTACCCCATGACCCGGCCCGTGCCCTTGATCGTGTGGCCCTCGCGGAGCATGCGGCCGGACAGTTCTGCATTCAATTCACCCGCAGCCATTGCCTGGGCACCCTCGACCAGCGAGCTCGCTCGCTCATCGAGTTCGTCCTTGAACAGCTTCTCGAGTTCAGGATCGTTCTGAAAGTCCATGTACACACCACAGAAGAGGGGCCATTGCCATCAATGCGATATCGGACGCACCGACATGGGCCTTGAGGACTATGACTAGTTCTTTCGACGGAATCCGACCACCATCGCCGCCGGTCGAAGCCGGGGACGGGTAGCCGAACGTCCTTCGCTGGTTCGGCGTGCCAACAGGCGACCGAGTAGTGTCGGAGGACAGGCCGGATGCTGGAAGTCGGCCTGATCATCAGAACAACCAAGGAGAAGGGCAGGAGGAACCCCGATGAAGCGGAAGCTGATTTGGCTGAGCGCACTCATAGCACTGATGCTTGTCGCATCAGCATGTAGCGATGAGTCTTCAAGCGGTGAGGATCTCACGTTTGGCATGATCCTGGTCGGTCCTCAGGACGACCGGGGCTGGAGTCAGGCCCACCGTGAGGCTGGCGAGTACATCGAAGAGAAGATCGGCGCCACGATGATCCTGCTCGACAAGGTCAACCCGGCGGATCGTCCGGAACTGA
>CAJQOW010000271.1 GCA_905480055.1 uncultured Acidimicrobiia bacterium | reverse complement strand
GGCAAGACGTTGCGCATCGGCGTTCTCGGCATTCAGGAGATGGAACGCCAAGCGTTGTGCGCTCTTCTGGCCAATCCCCGGAAGGCGCGCGAACTCGTCGATGAGTCGTTGAACCGGAGGTTCGAACATCAACCGAGCATTCCGCCGAGGTCCATGCCCCCGGCGACGCCGCCCATCGAGTTCTCTGCGTCTGCGTTCATGGTTGCGAGCGCCTGGTTGACGGCAGCGACCACGAGGTCGCCTGCCATCTCGGCGTCTTCAGGGTCGAGGACCTCAGGGTCGAAGGTGACCGAGACGAGCTCTCCGCTCCCCTTCACCACAGCCTTGACAACACCGCCGCCAGCCGTTCCCTCGTAGGTCTTGCTGGACAGCTCCTGTTGGGCAGCCATCATCTGTTCTTGCATCTGCTGCGCTTGCTGCATCAGCTGGCGCATATCTTTTGGCATTCGAGACATACCCGGAGGGTAGCGGCCCGAGGACAGCCAGCTGTGGAGCCAAGAGATGAACCTTGAGCTTTGAGCCGTGAGCCATGCCTTGGCAGAAGCTCTCGCCTCTCGGTCGTCGCTTCCCTCGCCTGACAGTCTCCCCTCAGGGCGACCGACACAAGGTGCTGCACACGATCACGTGCCACTCAAGACTCAACACTCAACACTCAGCACTCAACACTCACGGCCCAAGGCTCATGGCTCATGGCTCCGGGGCGCCTGAGTCCGACTGCTCCGCTACCGTCGGGGGCGATGCAGTATCAGGCGCTCTATCGCAAATACCGGCCCCAGCGATTCGATGAAGTCGTAGGGCAGGACCATGTCACCACCACGCTTGCCAGGGAAGTGGTGGAGGGAAAGGTGGCCCATGCCTACCTATTCACTGGTCCGCGCGGAACGGGCAAAACCACCTCAGCACGGCTGCTGGCGAAATCGCTGAACTGTCCGAATCGGACCGATGACGGTGAACCGTGCAATACCTGCCCATCGTGCGAGGGCATCACTGAGGGCACATCGCTTGATGTGATCGAACTCGATGCCGCATCCCACAACAAGGTTGAGGATGTCAGGGAGATCCGCGTGAACGTCGGCACGGTTGCAGCAGCGGCCGGGGCACGCAGGGTGTACATCCTCGATGAGGCCCACATGCTGTCGAGGGCGGCGGGCAATGCCCTTCTCAAGACACTCGAGGAACCGCCGGAACATGTGGTTTTCGTATTGGCAACAACCGAGCCGTACAAGCTGTTGGACACGATCCGTTCCAGGGCGCAGCGGTTCGATTTCCACCCCGTGGCGACCGAAACGTTGATCGACTACCTCGCCACGATCTCGGACAAGGAAGGTTTCACCTACGACCACGCAGCGCTCGGAGCGGTTGTCTCCCATGCAGGCGGTTCGGTCAGGGATGCGATGAGCCTGATCGAACAGGTCGCGGCCCTCGGTGCAGGCTCCGTCACTTCAGCGGGCGTGGAGCAAGCCTTGGGACTGGCCGACAGGGACAGTTACCGCAGGCTTGTTGAGACGATTGTGGCCGCCGACCCTGCGGCTGGCCTCACGCTGATTTCCGAGATCTCCCGGCAGGGCGCAGACCTGCGGCGCTTCGTTGCCGACGCGGTCGCATACATGCGAGGGGTGTTCCTGGCCCAGTACGCACCCAACATCGACGACATTGTGGATGCGTCGAGGGAGACCGTGGCCGAGTGGCAGCAGGTCGCCCAGACCATCTCCTCGAGGGAGGTCCTCAGGGCGATCGATGAGCTATCCGAGTCGTTGCTTCGTATCCGTGAGGGAAGGGAGGAGCGACTGGTGGTTGAGCTCATGGTCCTTCGCCTCACCAAACCCGAGGTCGTCGAGGATGTCGACGCCTTGTCTGCGCGTGTGGCCCGGATGGAGCGGCAGGTGAAGGAAATTGAGAGGGCGGGCCCACGACCGGCGACCCCGTCGGTACCCGTGGTCCCTGAGAAGGATCTCGATCCGGATCGGCCGTTTGAGGACAGCCGTCAGCCAGAACCCGACGCTCAGCCAGCTGCCAGCCCTGTGCCGCCAGTCGCCAGCCAGCCAGCGGAACCCGAACAGCCGAAAGCTGACGATTCGGAACCATCAGTCGCGGAGCCTGCTTCTGAACCGACGACCGAGGACAGAGAACCGCCAACCGTTGACGCTGCCCCGGCACCTGCGCAAGAACAGGCAGCAACGTTCACCCTTGCCGACTTCGAGCGGGTATGGCCTGCCGTTGTCGCCACGATCCGCACCGACGTCGGCCCCCGACGCCACGCCCTCCTGCGAGAGGCGACTCCATCGTCGGTCGAGCGAGGCACGGTCGTGTTCGAGGTGGCTGCCCACATGCACTTCCACCTCGAACAGCTCAAGGCCGATTCTGAACTCTCGGATGCCATCCGCTCGGTGGCGACCGAACAGCTCGGGCAGCCCGTTGCGATCACCTACCGATCGGCAGATTCGTCAGCCACCCCCGAAGTAGCGGCGGAGCCTGAGCGGGCTCCGGACAAGGAAGACCTCGTCGAGGCTGGTTCGGATGATGCAGTCGACCCGGCAAGCACCGTGCTCGACATGCTCGGCGGAGAGATCGTTCAAGAGACGACAAACGAGTGAGTCGCATGCGACTCGGCATCGACCTCGACGGGGTGGTCGCCGACTTCAATGAAGGTTGGACCTCCCGATACAACGCCGAATTCGGGACCTCCTACACGCCAGACATGGTCACCACATGGAACGCCATGACGGCCCTTGGCGCCTTTGCTTCGGACGACGACTTCTGGAAGTGGGCACGCAACGATGATGGGCCTGGACTCTTCCGCCATCTCCCGCTGATCGACGGAGCCAAGGAGGCTCTCGACCGCCTCGCGATCCACCACGACATCGTCATCATCACCACGAAGCCCGCATGGGCGGCGCCCGAAACGTTCGAGTGGATCGGCGAGAACCGGTTGCCAACGTCCGAGGTCCACATCACGTACCGCAAGTGGCTTGTCGATTGTGACGTCTACCTCGATGACGGTCCACACAACCTCGAGGCCCTCGTCCTGGAGCGCCCCGACCGCACAACCTGCCGCTTCGTTCAGCCGTGGAATTCACCCGTTGCCGGCACGATCGATATCGACGGTTGGGACACCTTCGAAGCTCTGGTCGACAGACGGTTCTGTTGAGTAGTTCTGCCGCATCCGAGAGATGTAGAGTCTGGGGTGTGGAGACCGCGCCGGTCCCATCTAACAGGGAGACAGGAATGCACAAACGAATCCTCATCCCGTTGCTCTTGGCCCTCGCTTTGGTCCTCGCCGCATGCGCGTCGACCGACTCCGAGGACACGACAACGACGGCTGCCTCAGGCACCGAGGAAACAACAACGACAGCAGCTGGCACTGACGAAACAACGACAACTGCAGCTGAGACGACGACGACCGAAGACCCGATGGCCGCATGGCCTGACAAGGTCGTCTACGGGTTCATCCCGTCAGAGCAGGCTGAGACGCTCGGCGACTCGATCCAGCCGTACATGGACTTCTTGTCCGAGGCGCTGGGTATCGAGGTCGAAGGCGTTGTCACCCAGGACTACAACGGTCTTGTTGTGGCAATGGGCGCCGGTCAGGCTGACTTCGGTGCATTCGGTCCGTTTGGCTACGTCCAGGCAGAGGCGCTCTACCCAGATCAGTTGAGCGTGTTGATCCAGTCGGTCCGTTTCGGATCGGGTACCTACCACGGTCAGTGGTTCACGAACGATGCCTCAATCTGCGAGGACGAGCCGGTCGCCGGTGCGATCGAGAACAGTGACGGCGGAACCGTCACCGTCGAACCGTTCGACGCGGTAGCGCTCCAGGTTGGCGTCGCCTTCGGTGACGAGGGCAAGGAAGCTGAGGTCCTCGAAGACGGCACACCCGTCGACCCTGGCCTCACGTGCAATGCACCAATCGAAGCCGTAGCAGGCAAGACCGTTGCGTTCACAAGCGCGACATCCACCTCGGGTGCCGTGTTCCCAACGCTGCAGCTGCTGAACGCAGGACTCGACATCGAGAACGACATCACGTACTCGTACCTCGGGTCTCACACCGACACCGTCGGTGCCGTGTACAACGGTGACTTCGACATCGGCCTCTCGTTCGACGATGCCCGCCGGAACATCCGCAAGGACAGCCCGGACGTGGGCAGCAAGGTGATCGTGTTCAACATCACCGACGAAATCCCGAACGATGTTGTGGTTGCTCGCTCCGAGCTTCCTGAGGATCTCCGTCAGGCTGTGTACGACGCCACCGAGGCGTTCCTCTCAACCGATGAAGGCGTAGCCCTCTTCGACGAGATCTATGGCTGGACCGGTATCCGCCCAGCAAACGACGCAGAGTTTGACGTCGTTCGCGAAGCGGCAGCCGCACTCGGAATCGAAGGAGACTGATCGAACTCTGGGGAGGGGGCACAGGCTCCCTCCCCAACCGATCGCACACCCATGTCCCGTATTGAATTCACCAACGCGTCCGTCACCTACCCCGGTGGGTTGGTAGCGCTCAAGAACGTCGACCTCGTCATCGAGCAAGGTGAACTGGTCGTCATCGTTGGACTCTCAGGGGCTGGGAAATCGACATTGCTTCGTGCCATCAACGGCCTGGTCCCGGTAACGGGATCGGTGACCGTTGATGGTCGCGAAGTTGTCGGAGCGTCGAATCGCGAGATCAGAGAGATCCGATCCGACGTAGGAATGATCTTCCAGACGTTCAACCTCGTAAACCGCACTGGCGTCTTGAACAACGTGCTGATGGGCCGACTGTCCAAAGTGTCACGATGGCGCTCGATGCTTGGCTTGTGGCCAGCTCACGACAAAGAGATTTCGATGCAATCTCTCGAACGCGTGGGCATCGTGGAGAAGACGTACGTGCGCGCATCCGACCTGTCCGGCGGACAACAACAGCGCGTCGGCATTGCCAGAGCGCTTGCCCAGGAGCCCAAGATCCTGCTGGCCGATGAGCCTGTGGCATCGCTCGACCCCGTGACCTCACACATCGTCATGCGTGACCTCCAGAGGATCAATAGAGACCTCGGGATCACCACCATCATAAACCTTCACTTCCTTGACCTCGCCAGGCAATACGGGCAGCGCCTCATTGGCCTGCGCGACGGCGAGCTTGTGTACGACGGCAACATCGCCGACGTTGACGACGAGGTATTCCGCAATATCTACGGCCGTGCCATCACTCCCGATGACATGAAGAAGGAAGCCTCACCGTGACGACCCTCGCCGAACCTGAAGCTCAGGTCCGGCCCCCCGCCCCTCGGACAGCTCGTGACGTTGCCCTCCCTCTGGCTGTCTACACGCTCGCCATCGCGATAGTCGGACTCACCGGCGAAGCTGGACCGCTGTGGGGCACGTTCATCGGCGGACTCACCTTCGGGCTCTTCTACTGGATAGGCCTGAGCCGCTCACCCATCGACGCAGTGCTCCTTGTTGTGAGCGGAGCCGTCTCGTACTCCCTGCTCAGCCTCGTATTGATCAGCCGTGAGCCAGGCGTCGGCGTCAACAACGGTCTGGCGCTCAAAGCAGCCCTCTGCATCACCCTCCTTGGCCTCGCCGCCGGTTGGGTGTCGTGGCGGCACAGTCCCGGAACCAAGCCGTCGATCATCCTCATCTCTGCCGCCACGTGGGGTGGCGGTGCCTACCTGGCGCTGATGACCGCTGTTGCCATCGGTCTATTGGCGCCGATCCGCGGCGTGGACGTCCAGCAGCTCACCATCGGACTGTTCATCGCAATCTCTATCTCCACCGCTGTTCTGGGTGCATTCACGAACGTGTCCTTCTGGCTCGGCAAGGCTTCGCCGATCGCCGTAGGCGCCGTTGGCCTGGTCACCGTGCTGGCATGGAACGAAATTGGGTTCTCAATCGCCGAGATCTGGACACAGATCCTCAATATCGGCACCTTCATCGGGGACTTCTGGCCGCCGCAGTTCACCTGGCCAAAGAGCCCTGGGCAA
>CAJQOW010000270.1 GCA_905480055.1 uncultured Acidimicrobiia bacterium | reverse complement strand
TGCGACTGAGAGCGAATCCGAGCCCGAGACCACCGAGACAACGGTGGCACCCGAGCCGGTGTTTGAGAACGGTGAGCCCGCCGTCGTCATTCCGCCCGTCGAGGAAGTGGAAGAGGAACAGCCGTGGACGGCCCGCTTCATCTACCCGACCATCGTCGCGGTGACCATCCTGCTGCTGATCTTCCTTGCCATTTGGTACAACCGAAACATTCGTCGGAAATACGAAGTGGTTGCCGAGTAGCTCTGGCATTGGCGAGTGCGGCGCCGTTGCCCGCCGACTCATCCCGATGCGCTCCCTAGGCTCTGGGCATGAGCAAGATCGATTGGGACACCGCCGCATCTGTTGCGGACCGCTTCGCCGGCGAGTCCGAACTCGCAGGTACCTACCACGAGCGCAGGTTCGCCCTTGATGCGCCTTCGTATGTCGCCCGGGCTTCAGAACTCGTGGCGCACGAGACCGGTCTCGACCTCCCAGGAGCCCCCGATGTCGGCGTGATCAGCCGATCGCAATGGGTCGACACGAACATCCGAGCATTCACGGCCCTCCTCGCACCTCTGCGCAAGGCGCTCGACGAGGAATCGGAAACTGCGGGATTCGGCGGCAAGTTCATGGGCGCCGAACTGGGTGCGGTGCTCGGTTTCCTGTCCAAACGTGTGCTCGGGCAGTACGAATTGGTTCTGCCGACCGACGACGATGAAGTTGGGGATTCTGTGTTCTTCGTTGGAGCCAACGTGCTCGGGATGGAGCGTCAGCACGAGTTCCGCCCTTCTCACTTCCGGTTCTGGGTAGCGCTCCACGAATCTGCCCATCGCGCACAGTTCAAAGGCGTGCCGTGGATGCGCGCGTACTTCCTGTCACTCGTTGACGATCTTGTTGAGTCCGGGGCAGGGGAGAAGGGCCGAGTTTCGAGAATTGCCGCCACGATTGCCCAGGCGCGGGAGGCCGGCGAGGATCCGATTGACGACACCGGCATCCTTGGCATCCTGGCCAGCCCTGAGCAGAAGGAAGTCCTCAACAGGGTTCAAGCGCTCATGT
The DNA here is from genome assembly GCA_905480055.1 of uncultured Acidimicrobiia bacterium. The sequence continues at coordinate 4,373 of CAJQOW010000270.1, read as the reverse complement.
CGTTGCTCGAGGGCCACGGCCATGTGGTGATGGATCGCATCGGCGCTCGCGAGATCCCCGACATGGGTCGCATGTCCCGGGTGCTCACGGCTCGGAGGCAGAACTCCCGAAATGCAGCCGTCATGCGCCTCATCGGCATGGATATGAAGCTCAAGCAGTACGACCAGGGCGCCGCCTTCATCAAGAGCGTCGAGAAGCAGGCTTCGTGGGATGCCCTTGCCATGGCCTGGGAGTCTCCCGAGGCCCTGCCCACCCTCGATGAGATTGAGGAGCCGTCCTTGTGGCTCACGCGAGTGAGCGGCTGAACGCCGACATCATCTCGAGCGTTCTCAACGCTGCAGACGGACAGCCGATGGTTGTCGCGCTCGGCGGGGGAGCAGACTCAGCGGTCCTCCTCGCAGCTGCTTCAGAGGGCACGAGCGGCAACACAGACGCACCAGGCGTGCGAGCCGTATTCGTCAGGCACGGACTCCCGACAAGCGATCTCCTCGAGAAGGCCGCGATCGATGTAGCCGCCAAGCTCGGTGTTGCGTTACGGGTTCTGGATGCACCGGTTGCTGATGGCCCAGACCTCGAGTCTCGAGCGAGGCACGCACGCTACGGTGCGATCGAGGCTGACCTGGGCCAACACGAAATCGCCATGACCGGACACACGGCTGACGATCAGGCGGAGACCGTGGTGATGCGGCTTGCGAGGGGATCAGGCTCTGCGGGGCTTGGCGGGATTCCTGCCCGCCGAGGACCGTGGCGGAGGCCCATGCTCGATTTCTCGAAGGCAGATCTGCTTGCCGAGGCCATTGCCTTCGACCTGCCGCATGCAGATGACCCGGCCAACAGCGACCCCCGTTTCACACGGTCTCGGATCCGCCACACGGTGATGCCTGTGCTCGAGGATGCACTCCCTGGGACGGTACGCGACGGGCTCGCACGAAGCGCCAGGCTCTTGAGCCGCGACGACGCATACCTCGAAGACCTTGGATTGACGATCCCGGTCACTGCTGGCCAGGGTTGGGTGCGCATTGCATCGGCACCACTCGCTACCTCTGATTACGTGATTGCCAGCAGGACGGTGCGTACCGCCCTGAGGGGACTGCTGGCCGGATATCCCGGTGAGGAATCTGATGTCGACGCCGTTCTCGACGTGGCCTCCGGGAGCGGATCGCAGGCCGTTTCGGGAGGGCTGCTCGCGGTGAACGAGGGACCGTGGGTGCGGATCGGCGCCGAAGTTGCATCGAACCTGCCGCTCACCGTTGACGACGGAGGGCGTTTCGCATGGGGTCGAGCGTCCTTCACCGTGCGGTCCGCGGCATCCCATCGTCCGGTGCTGCCAGGCGGACGGTTCACCGTCCTCTCAGCCACAGCGGTGTCGCTACCGCTCGAGTTCAGGGCCCCTGAAGACGGTGACACCATCGACACAGGAGAAGGGAATACGCCTGTGGCGGAGCTCCTTCGAGTCCACGGTGTGCATGCAGATCTGCGGCGCGTTTCGCTCGTCGCCGTCAATGGTGGCAAGATTGCTGCCGTGGTCGGGGTCCGCACGGCATCGTGGGCGGCACCGCACGCTGGGGAGGCAAGCATCATGATTGAACGGGAAGTGACCACGTGAACATCGGAAGAGTCGTCATATCTGCCGAGGAGATCGACGCCAAACTCGAAGAGATGGGCGCACAGATCACCGAGGACTACCGAGGCAAGGATCTCCTGCTCGTCGGCATTCTCAAGGGTGCCTTCGTCGTCATGGCGGACCTCGCTCGCCACATCGACCTACCCGTGGAGTTCGACTTCATGGCCGTGTCGTCCTACGGATCTGCAACGAAGAGCTCGGGTGTCGTTCGCATCCTCAAGGACCTCGATCAGGAGATCGACGGCAGGCATGTGCTGATCGTCGAGGACATCGTCGACACGGGGCTGACCCTCCACTACCTCCTCAAGAACCTCCAGGTTCGCAAACCGGCAAGCCTTTCGTTGGCAGCGCTGCTCATCAAGGATGGTGTCGACCGTCCGCCGCTCGATGTCAAGTATGAAGGGTTTCACATCCCGCCGGCGTTCGTCGTTGGCTACGGCCTCGACTTCGATGGGAAGTACAGGAACCTGCCCTATGTTGCCGAAGTAGAGGATGTGGAGTGACCGAGGCTTCGGTTACTTTGACATAGGTTCGGCGTACCATTGATTTCGTCGCCTACCCGTAGGGTTTGGGTCCCGATCAGGGACAGACCACCAACAAGAGGAGCACCGTGAACCGTACGACGAGAACCATCCTCGTGTACCTCGCCGTGATCTTCATCGTGGTCATGGGCTTCCAGCTGGTATTCAACCAGGCAACACAGCCTGAAGAGCTGAGCCTCGACGAGTTCGAAACCTATCTCGCAGCCGGCGCCGTGCAGGACGACGTCGTGATGCGTGACAAGTCGAATGAGCTCTCCGGAACCATCGATTCGGGCTCGGAAGAGTTCGAGTTCATCATGCGCTATCCCGAGGCGTACGGCGAGACGATGACCAACGAGCTCCGAGATGCTGGTGTCTCGTTCGAGGTTGACGCGGAGAACCCCACCCTCTTCGAGTGGTTCCTCACCGCCATCCTTCCCTATCTCCTGATCTTCGGCCTCTTCATCTTCATCATCATGCAGATGCAGGGCGGCGGGAACAAAGTCATGCAATTCGGCAAGTCCAAGGCCAAGCAGGTGTCGAAGGACACGCCGAAGGTGATGTTCACCGACGTCGCTGGAGCCGATGAAGCCGTGGAGGAACTCGAAGAGATTCGCGAGTTCCTCGCCCATCCCCAGAAGTTCAGGGCGATGGGAGCAAAGATCCCGAAGGGTGTGCTTCTGTACGGACCTCCTGGCACGGGTAAGACCTTGCTCGCTCGTGCGGTTGCCGGCGAGGCAGGAGTCCCGTTCTACTCGATCTCAGGTTCGGACTTCGTTGAGATGTTTGTTGGTGTTGGTGCGTCGCGTGTTCGTGACCTGTTCGACCAGGCCAAGCAGAACGCACCATCCATTGTGTTCATCGATGAGATCGATGCGGTCGGTCGTCACCGTGGTGCAGGCCTGGGCGGTGGACACGACGAGCGGGAGCAGACGCTCAACCAGTTGCTCGTTGAGCTGGACGGCTTCGACGTCAAGTCTGGTGTGATCGTGATGGCTTCGACCAACCGCCCCGACATCCTCGACCCTGCACTGCTGCGCCCCGGCCGGTTCGACAGGCAGATCGTCGTCGATCGTCCTGATCTCGTCGGACGCAAGGCAATCCTCGAAGTCCACGCCAAGGGCAAGCCACTGGCGGATGACATCGACCTCGGCGTGCTCGCACGCCAGACGCCTGGATTCACGGGTGCAGACCTCGCCAACCTCATTAACGAGGCAGCCCTTCTTGCTGCCCGCCACGACCAGGACCTGATCACCATGCCGACGCTCGAAGAGGCAATCGAGCGTGTGATCGCCGGTCCGGAGCGCAAGTCCAGGGTGATGTCTGAGAACGAGCGCAAGATCACCGCGTATCACGAGGGCGGCCACGCGTTGGTCGGATATGCCCTCCCGAACGCAGACCCCATCCACAAGGTCACGATCATTCCCCGTGGCCGTGCCGGTGGATACACCATGGCCCTGCCTCTCGAGGACAAGTACTACGTGCGTCGCTCAGAGATGATCGACCAGCTCGCGATGCTGCTCGGTGGCCGCACCGCAGAAGAAATCATCTTCATCGACCCCACCACTGGTGCGTCGAATGACATCGAGAAGGCAACAAGCATCGCCCGCAAGATGGTGATGGAGTACGGCATGTCCGACAAGCTTGGTCCCCTGCGTTATGGCAGCCCGGACGGTGAGGTATTCCTAGGCCGCGACTATTCGCGCAACCAGGACTTCTCCAACGAGGTTGCTGCGGCCGTTGATGAAGAAGTCAGATTCCTCATCCACCAGGCGCACGATGAAGCCAGGGTCATCCTCAACACGCACGAGGACGCCCTCCATCGTGTGGCGGAGGCGCTCATCGAACGCGAGACACTTGCAGCGGACGACCTCGTCGAGATCTTCCATGATGTTCCCAAGTGGGAACACGCCGAGGATGGGACCATCCGGCTCAAGGCTCCTAAGTCCATCCAATCGCAGTCGACCTATGCGGCGGCACACACGCACACCGACGGCGTCAACTGATCGGTGGACAACTCTGCGGTGTGGAAGGTTCGAGGAGCAACGCTCCCGCTGAGCGAACCCCTCATCATGGGAATCCTCAACGTCACGCCTGATTCCTTCTCGGACGGCGGCATCACCATCGACGCGGACAAGGCGGTCGCTGCCGGTATGGCAATGGTCGATGACGGCGCAGCCATTGTTGATGTTGGCGGAGAGTCGACCCGCCCGTATTCGACAGCTGTC
>CAJQOW010000269.1 GCA_905480055.1 uncultured Acidimicrobiia bacterium | reverse complement strand
GCAGGCGACGCCGTGCCGCTGCTCGCGTGGATCGAGATGCGGCCCACCAATGCGATTTCGGTGCTCGATACCCACGATGGCATAGGTGTGATCGATGTTGGAAGCAGTCCGGACTCGGGTGAACCCGGCCTGCTGACGGATGCCCAAATCGACGCCTTGGTTGAATCGATACACAGGAATTCTGGTGGCATCTCGCGTCTCGCGACGGGTGCCGCCGCATCGAATCTGGACCTGTACCAGGTGAACTGCACGTTCTTCGACGCGCTCGGCGGAGACGAGGATGCGTATCTCGCCGCACGGGCGCTGCAACTGTTCGTACCAGGGATTCCTCAGGTCTACTACGTCGGACTGCTCGCAGGGTCGAACGATGTCGACCTCCTCGAACGCACGGGAGTCGGCCGCGATGTGAACCGGCATGTCTACGACTCCGAAGAGATTGCGTCCGAACTCGAACGCCCCGTTGTCGCCGCGCTGGTTGGTCTCATCCGATTCCGCAACACCCATCCCGCGTTTGCCGGGCGCTTCGCCGCTCTTGGCGACTCGTCGACTCTTTCGCTGCAATGGACCGCCGGCGAGTCGTTTGCACATCTGGCAGTGGATCTTGTAGCCAGGGTCGCGACGGTGTCGTACTCCACACCTGATGGCCCCAGACGTGACGGCTTGTGGGATGTTCGAGACATCGAAGCCGTTTGACCCGGATCACGGCGTGTAGCTACGAAGCCTCAGCGAGTTCGCCACGACGCTGACTGACGACAGCGCCATTGCGGCAGCAGCGATCATGGGATTGAGAAAGCCGAGGGCTGCCAATGGAATAGCTGCCGTGTTGTACGCGAACGCCCAGAACAGGTTCTGTCGAATCGTCGCGAACGTGCGTCGTGCCAACCGGACCGCAGCCACCGATGCCATCGGATCGCCAGACATGAGCACGATGTCGCCCGCCTCGATCGCCACCTCGGTGCCGCTGCCGACGGCCATGCCCACATCGGCGACGGTAAGCGCTGGAGCGTCGTTGATGCCGTCTCCCACAAACGCCACGACCGATCCGTCCTGTTGCATGGTTGCGATGGCGTCAGCCTTCTCTGCGGGCAAGACTTCTGACACGACGGCATCGACACCGATCTCGGCCGCAATGGCTTCCGCAACGTAGCGCGAGTCGCCCGTGAGCATGCCGGTGGACAGGCCATCGTCGTGGAGTTCCGTGACCGCTCGGCGCGACGTGTCTCTGACGGTGTCTGCCACGCTGATGACACCACGAGCTTCGCCGTCCCATCCAACGAGGAAGGTGGTGTTCCCGTGGGCGGCGACGTCGTCGAATATCGTTGCGATTGAAGCCGGGATGTCCCAGGCCCGATCAGTGACAAGGCTTGGCGCACCGATCACCACCGTCTTGTCATCGACCGTGCCGACGACACCCTTGCCCTCGACAGCAGTCACGTCGGAGGCTGTTTCGAAGGAAAGATCGCGCTCCTCGGCACCAAGCACGACAGCCCGTGCGATCGGGTGCTCCGATCCGATCTCGACAGCGGCGACATTCATCAGGAGCTCGGTCTCGTCTCCGACGGCATGGACTGACGCCAACGTCATGGCGCCCCGTGTCAGGGTTCCTGTCTTGTCGAACACCACGGTGTCGAGGTCCCGAGAGCGTTCGAACACTTCTGCGTCCTTGAAGAGGACGCCCAGTGAGGCGCCCCGACCGCTGCCGACCATGATCGCGGTTGGGGTGGCCAGGCCGAGAGCGCACGGGCAGGCAATGATGAGCACCGACACAGCGTTGCGCACGGCGGTCGCTGCATCTCCCTCGACCGCCATCCATCCGACGAGGACCGCCAGTGAAATGGCGATCACAATGGGCACGAATACACCAGAGATCCGATCGGCAAGGCGTTGCACGGGAGCCTTGGTTGCCTGAGCATCCTCGACCAACCGCACGATCTGGCTGAGGGCAGAGTTTGGTCCGACATGCTCGACCTCGATTTCCAGGCGACCGAGTTGGTTGACGGTCGCACCGAACACCGAGGCGCCGGGCGCCTTGGTCGCGGGTCTGCTCTCGCCGGTCAGCATCGACTCGTCGACGCCTGATTGCCCCGCCAGCACGATCCCATCGGCGGGAATCTTCTCTCCGGGTAGGACGACCACGGTGTCCCCAGGTGCAAGTTCGAGGGGGGCCACCATGACCTCGTCGCCATTGCGGATCACTCGCGCCTGCTTGGCGCCAAGCTCGGCGAGCTTGGCGATAGCGTTCGTTGCCTCACCCTTGGCGCGTGCCTCGAAGAACCTTCCCACCAGGATCAGGGTCACGATCATGGCCGCAGACTCGAAGAAGATGAACCCCTCACTCGAGTCCGACACCAGCACGACTGTGGAGTATCCCCATGCGGCGAGGGTGCCCACCGAGATCAAGGTGTCCATGGCGGGCGAGAGCGAGGTCACCTGTTTCCACGCTGCTTTGTGAAACTGCCAGCCGAACCCGAAGACCACGATCGTGGTGAGCACGAACTGGACCCAGGGATTCCAATCGGCCTCGGGGCCGATCATCGCAAGCACCATCACGATCGCGGTGAGGATGCCAGCTCCTATCACGTTGCGGAGCTGGTACCTCGCCTCGGCGTCGTAGCGTTCGGTGATCGATCGACTGTCGTCGTCGGGATCGATCTCCTCCATGTCGTAGCCGATCTTGGCGACAGCTGCCTGGAGGGCCTCGACGTCAGCGCTGTCGCTGATCGTGGCTCGCGCTTCCTGCCCAGCGAAGTTCACGATCGCGGTTTCGACGCCCTCCTGCTTCCCAAGGACGCGCTCGATCCGCACGGCACACGACGCACAGGTCATGCCTTCAACATCGAACCGAATCGTGTCGGTCACGGCGTCAGGTTCCCTTCTTCAGAGGCGGCTTCGAAGATGCGTCGCCCTCAGCGAGCGACTTCGTATCCCTGTTCGTCAATGGCGGCCACGATCGCATCGAGGTTCACGATCGACTCATCGAAGTTCACATCGACGGTCCTGGCCTCGATGGTGACCTCTGCGGTTGCGACACCTTCGAGAGGAGCGACGGCCCCCTCGATGGAGGACTTGCAGTGGCCGCAGGAGATGTCGGGTACGGAGAGGGTGACGGTGGTCATCTCGATCCTTTGCTTGTTGGCGTGTATCGAAGGGTTTCCATGAGCTCATCGACCACTTGGGCAGAGCGCCCTGCCTCGACGTGTTCGAGCACACAGGTCTCGATGTGGTTCTGGAGCAGAACCCGATTGACTCCCTCGAGGGATCCCTCGAGGGCGGATACCTGCTTCATGATGTCGGGGCAGTATTGCTCTTCCTCCACCATCCGGATGACCGCATCCATGTGTCCACGGACGGTCTTGAGGCGGTTCAGGGCTGATGACTTGTGTTCGGCCTTCATAGAGACAGTATACCCCACCCCCGGTGGGGTAGGGACGGCGGTCACGACGGGTGGTCGACGATGCGCAGGACGGTCGACCACGCCCTCGACGTGATCCTGCATCCGAGCATCCCTTCCACGAGGCCGCCAGCACCTTGTGTCCGCCCTCCGACACTCCGACCAGCGGAGAAGAGCTCCGTATCCGTCGCTCCGAACACGCACACTCGCCCGGACTTGGACTCGACGGGAAGCGACACCACGCTGAGATCGAAGTCGTTCGGCACGAACGACACGGTCCGTTCAGCGGTGTCTGGGTAAGGACTTCCAGCGAACGGATCGGATGTCACGATTTGCTCGAGGGCGCTGATACTGCGTACGAACACCTCCTCGTGACGGCCGATGACTGCCGCAATGCCTTCCTCGACCGAAGCGATGAGAAGGGGAAGATCGGACTCGGGTGCGGAGAACGAGATGTTGCCCGTCGAGATGTATGAGCGAGGTGCCTGCGCACCGGCATCTGAGAACAGGTCGAGAAGCACCTGGCGGTGGAGGCCTTCGCGACCGATCATCACGTTCCGAACGAATCCGACGTGGCGAGTCGTGACCGTGGTCACTTGCGGAGGAGGTCCCCGAAGCGACGGGTGGTGATCCACGAGCCAATGAGCCCCATCGCGACGAGATAGGCGACATTTACGAGCATCGTCCACTCGATGACACCGAGGGTGAGGCCGCGAATCAGGGCCACGCTTTGGGACAGCGGTGAGAGCCACACCACTGGCTGGAGCCACGTTGGGTAGACCTCGACGGGAAAGAACGTCGCAGAGAACAGGAAGAGCGGCAGGGGCGCCAGGGTGACGAGGTCGAGATCCTGCCAGGTCCGCATATAGGTCACGCCAGCCGTTGCGACGGCGCCGAACGCAAAACCGACGAGGATGGTGGCCGGGAAGGCGAGGATGCCCCATGGCGACTCGATGAGGCCCATCACTGCCATCACCAGGAGGAAGGCGAGGGAGTACGCGGCGCCACGTGCCAGCGTCCAGGCGATCTCGCCGGAAGCGACATCGAGCGGCTCGACGGGCGTCGCCAAGACGCCTTCGTAGGTCTTGCCATACTTCAGTTTGAAGAAGATGTTCGTGGATTCGAACACCGCGCCATTCATGGCGGAGGCTGCGAGCATCGCAGGGGCCACGAAGGCGGTGTACGAGACCGACGCACCGCCGAACTCGAGGTCGCCGACGAGCGTGCCGATTCCCACACCGATCGCGAACAGGTAGAACAACGGTTCGAAGAAGCCAGACACGAGTACCGGCCAGAAAGACTTTGTCGCGCTGATGTTCCGCTCGACCAAATAGCGACCGCGCCAACGACGCGGCAGAGGTGGGACGACCCTCGTGGTGAGTGTCTCGGAGGAGCTCATGGCTTCAGCTCACTGCGCAATGGGCGGATCGCCACGTATGAGCCGATGGCGGTGAGTGCGACCAGATACACCACGCTGACCCACGGGGCGATGGCAGGCTCGGTTCCCAGCACGATTGCTCGGGCCATCTCGACGCCGTGGTACAGCGGCGTGATGTAGGCAACCGGCTGCAGCCAGTTGGGAAGCTGGCTGATGGGGAAGAACACCCCTGAGAACAGGAACATCGGGATGACCACGAATCGGAAGTACATCGGGAGGTATGCAACCTCTTTGGCCTTGACGGTGAATGCCGTTGTCAGCGCGGCCATCGCCAGGCCGACGAGGAGCGCCGGTATCACCGCGATCATTGATTGCAAGAGCGGTCCGACACGGAACACCCACATCACCGCAGCAAAGATGACTGACACCATCAGCACGCGGATGCCAGACCACAACAGGTGGCCGGACAGGAGCTGATGGACACCGATAGGTGTTGCCAGGCGAGCCTTCCACGTCTTCTGCCATCGGATGCCAGCCATGACCTTCCATGCGCCTTCTCCAG
>CAJQOW010000268.1 GCA_905480055.1 uncultured Acidimicrobiia bacterium | reverse complement strand
GCTGTCAGACAGCAACGGATTCATCCACGACCCTGACGGTATCGATCCGGAGAAGCTTGCCTGGGTCATGGACCTCAAGAATGTTCAGCGTGGCCGGATCTCGGAGTACGCCGACAGATTTGGTGTCGCCTACTACCCAGGCCAGAGGCCGTGGGCGGTCGAAGGTGCTGATCTCGCTCTGCCGTGTGCCACCCAGAATGAGATCAACATCGATGATGCCAAGAACCTCGTCGCGAACGGGGTCCGGCTCGTTGCCGAAGGGGCGAACATGCCGACCGAACCCGACGCCATCCACTACCTGATGGATCACGGCGTGCTGTTCGGGCCAGGCAAGGCAGCAAATGCCGGTGGTGTGGCAACGAGCGGGCTCGAGATGGCCCAGAACGCAGCGTTCACCGTGTGGACGAGGGAAGAAGTCGATGCTCGGCTCGTCGGCATCATGACCGAGATCCACCGCAGCTGCCGTGAGACGGCAGAGGAATACGGAGAACCGGACAACTACGTCGTCGGTGCAAACATCGCAGGTTTCCGCAAGGTCGCTGATGCGATGATGGATCAAGGCATCGTCTAGGAGGTTCCGAATGCGCAAGAACATAGGCTATTTCGAAGGCACGGATTCGGCGCTGCTGACCGACCTCGTCTGCGACGGCTACGACACACTGCCGATCGCCAACGGGTTCGACAACCACGGCATGCACGTGCGAATCATCAACAACGAGAACAGGGTCGACCTGCTGATCGGCTACGTCCACAAGATATTCGCACCAGACGATGTTGTTCCACCTGGCGGCGTCACCTACCAGGACATTTTCCACGTGTGCAGGACATTTGAGATACCTCTGATTCTCGAGGTCCACAAAGGCCTCCACGAGAAGGCCAGGGGACTGTTCGACGACATTCCTGATGTGGTGGAGTTCGTCGATCCCGACGACATGCTCGACCGGGTACACGAGCTGCTTGCAGCAGACTGACACCAACACCAACGAAAGAGATCGCGATGACATCGATTGCCACGAATGTGCACAACCCTGACGGATCCCGCAGGGTGATTGTCACGAAAGAGCTGCCAGGTTCTCGCTGGCTGGAGTACCTCTTTGCCGCTGACTGTCGTGTCGAGGTTGCCACGACGCAGGATGTTTTCTCGAAGGAGGACATCATCGGTTGGATCGGCGATGCGTGCGACGGAGCCATCGGCCAGCTCACCGAGCAATGGGACGCCGACGTGTTCACTGCACTCGCAGGTGCCGGGGGAGCGGCCTACTCGAACTTCGCGGTTGGATACGACAACGTTGATGTTCCGGGTGCTACGGCAGCGGGCATCCCGGTTGGCAACACACCAGGCGTGCTCACCGAAACAACGGCGGAGATGGCAATCGCGCTGACCTTCGCCGCTGGCAGGAGAGTTGTAGAAGCAGACACATTCATGCGCGGCGGTCGATACCAGGGATGGCTGCCAACATTGTTCATGGGAAAGCGGTTCCACGGAGCGACGGTTGGCATCGTTGGAGCAGGGCGCATAGGTGTGGCATACGCACGGATGCTCGTCGAGGGTCACAAGATGAATGTCGTGTATTTCGACCTCCGACCGAATGAGGAACTCGAGTCGTTCGTGGCCGACTACGCATCGTTCCTCGAGGCCCACGGCGAAGCTGGCGTTACGTGTCGACGAGCCGCATCGCTCGAGGAGTTGCTTGCGGCATCGGATGTCGTCAGCCTCCACACCGCGCTGACCGATCAGACGCGCCACCTCATCGGTGCACCAGAGTTGGCCGCGATGAAGGACGATGCGATCCTGATCAACAGCTCGCGCGGTCCTGTCATTGACGAGGTAGCGCTTGTTGACCACTGCCGGTCACATCCCCTGTTCACCGCAGGCCTCGATGTGTTCGAGGATGAACCGGCCATGAAGCCCGGTCTTTCCGATCTCGACAATGTCGTGATCGTTCCGCACATCGCGTCAGCGACAGTGTGGACGCGCGAGGGCATGGCGACCCTGGCCGCAGCCAACGTCGCCGCCCTGCTTCAGCAACAATCGGTCTGGGACGGCGATGATGTCCTGCCCTTCCTCAGCGGAGACCTCGTGCCAGCCGCTCCGAGCGTCGTCAACGCAGCCGATCTCAATCTCACCTAGGAAGGAACCACCAACATGCGCATCGCAAACCGGATCGATCGCCTCGGAACCGAAACGGCATTCGCTGTAGGGGCGGAGGCAGGCGCCTTCGGTGCCAAGGGCAACCGCGTCTTTCCGTTCCATCTCGGCGACCTCGACCTTGCCACCCCCTCGACCGTAGTCGACGGCGCGTTCAAGGCTGTCGCCGATGGCAAGACGGGCTACTGCCCGAATGCGGGCATCCCGCAGCTCCGTGAGGCGCTCGCCGCCGACCTGTCGGCTTCACACCACACCACCTACGCGGCCGAGAACGTGGTCATGCAGCCCGGGGGCAAGCCAACCATTGGCAAGTGGATCCTGGCGCTCATGAACCCAGGGGACGAGGTCCTGTATCCGAATCCCGGCTATCCGATCTATGAATCACAGATCGAGTTCAACGGTGGGGTCGCGGTGCCGTACGGCTACGTCGAGGGTGCCGAGAACTTCGAGTTCGATTTCGACTCGATCGAGCGAGGGATCACAGACAAGACGCGACTGCTCATCCTGAACGACCTCCACAACCCGACCGGTGCGGAGTGTGCGGAAGGGGAGCATGAACGTCTCGCAGAGCTCGTGCGTGAGCATGACCTGTACGTCCTTGCCGACGAGGCGTACTTCGACATGCGGTACTCAGGATCGAGCACGTCCTTCGTGGAGCAGCCAGGCATGGCGGAGCGCACAACGATCCTGTACACATTCTCGAAGAAGTTTGCGATGACGGGTTGGAGGCTCGGCGCAAGCATCGGGCCGAGAGAGGTTGTCGACGTGATCGCCAAGATCAACGTCAACGACGAGTCATGCTCGAACCACTTCATCCAGTACGGCGCACTCGCCGGACTCCAGGGGGATCAGACCGAGGTCGAGGCGATCCTCGACGTGCTGGTGGCGCGGCGAGATGCCACCGTCGCGGGCCTGAACGCCATCGAGGGTGTGTCGTGCTACACGCCCGAGTCGACGTTCTACGTGTTCCCAAATGTAACCGAGCTGATGGAGCGCAAGGGACTCACCGACTACGAGGCCTTTCGCAGGGAAGCGCTCTACGAGACCGGTGTCTCGTTCACGACCCGACTCCACTTCGGGCGCGAACTACCGAACGAACCGAACCGCTATGTGCGATTTGCCTACTCCGGCATCGGTGTCGACGACATCAACGAGGGCATGGCGGCGCTGAAGGCCTGGACCGAGCGTTAAGGAGCCCGCTGCGGTCGCAGCCATCAGCTGTTGGGCCTGATCCACGACGAGGAGGCTCGCCACGCGCGCCCATCGGTTTCGACTGCAGCTCCCTACGCGCCCGTTCATTGGTAGGTTCGAGCGGGAGCGAACGCGAGAGCGGGGCGGCTGTGAACGATGTGGTAGCGGTAGGCATTGCACTCCTCGTCCTGGCCGGTATTGCACGGTTCTTGTACAGCAGCCGCGTGCAATCCTCGACGAGGTATCAAGCGACCGTCGTGCCCCTGTCCAACATCATGGACGTGGGATTCATCGTGATGTCGCCGGCAATCGTGTTGCTCGCTGGCTATCAGGCCCCGTTCGTGATGCTTGGGATCTGTCTCGTTGCCATTGCGACAGGATTCGCCATGTCCTACAACATCCGGCACTTCGAACCACTCAAGGGGAGCGGAGATCGTCTTCTCATCGTTGGGCGTGTGTCGCGAGTAGCGCTCACCCTCGCTTCGGTGATCAACATCGCGTACTACACGCTCCTTCTCGTCACCCTGGCTCTCTGGCCATTCGACGCCTACTCGGAACGGAACCTTGCGATCGTCGGTACCGCACTCATCGCTGTGCTGCTGGTCGTCGGATGGATGGGTCGGATGGACGCGCTCAATCGGTTGGCTGACAAGACCACGGCATTCAACCTGTCAGCAGTGATCGCTGTTGTGGTTGCGTTCGGGGTTTACAACATCCAGGAAGCTCTCGGCGGTCGGTGGGAGTTTCCTCCAAGCGACACCGTCGTCGATGCAACTGCGCTCCGGCAGATCATCGGGCTGTTCGCCATTGTCCAGGGTTTCGAGGCGGCCCGGTACATCGGGTCGCGGTTTGCCGGCGAGGTCCGGATATCGGCGATGCGCGTTGCGCAATACATCTCGACCGTCGTGTTCGTGGCTCTGCTTGCGTTCGTGCTGATCCTGTTCGTGCAGGTCCAGACAGACTTCGACGCCACAGCGATCTTCGTCGTGTCGGATCAGGTGGGCGATTTCATGCCTTGGCTGATCCTTCTGGCTGCATTGGGTAGCCAAACCTCAGCGATCATCGGGGCCACGATGTCGCGCAGTGACATGATCACCGACGAGACATCGGTGTCGCGCCGTGCCACCTTCCTCATCCTCCTGCTTCCAGCGATTGCGGTGTTCCTCTTGACCGATGTGACCCAGGCTGTGACGCTCGCTTCTCGGGTCTTCGCCACGTACTTCGTGATCCAAGCCGTGATGGCCTGGATACTCGCTCGACGGCGTGGCAATTGGGCGGCGGTCGGCGGCTTCACATTGGTTGCGCTCACGATGGCCACGATTGCCATCTTCGGTTTGCCCCTCTAGCTGAACAGCCGCGGTCATCTACGCTGTGGTCATGGAATCGTTGATCACGATCGAATGGCTCGCCGCCCACCTCGACGATCCTGACCTTCTCGTGTTCGACTGTTCCCGATTCGTGGACATGACAATCGGCCACGAGAAGTCCGGTCGTCCCGCCTATGACCGTGAGCACATCCCCGGTGTCGCATTCCTCGAGCTCCAGGATGACCTTTCCGATACGGAGGCTGAACGCAGCTACACACCGCTGCCCACCGGTGCACTCGCTGCTGCGTTCGGTCGGCTCGGGATCGGCGACGAGTGCCAGGTTGTGCTCTACGACAACTCTGGGTCCATGTGGGCGGCCTGGGTTTGGTGGCTGCTTCGCTCGATCGGGTTCGATCGTGCTGCACTGTTGCCGGTCGGAGTGGCTGAATGGCGAGCTGCTGGCCACCCGGTGACAGACCAGACGACGGTGTACCCGCCGGTGACGCTCATCCCATCCCCGCGTCCGGGAGCCCTTGCCGACAGGGACGAGGTGCTCGCTGCGATCGCTAATCCCACCGTTCGGATCATCGACGTCCTGCCTCCCGAGAGCTACGAAGGGCTGTTCGCCATGTACGACCGGCCAGGGCACATTGCGTCGGCGGTCAACGAACCCATGGGGGCTGTGACAGCCGACGGTTTCTCGCTGAAGTCGACAGAGGAGATCGAGTTGGGGTTGGGCGGTTCGCCCGACGAACGGGCGATCACCTACTGCGGAGGCGGCATTGCTGCCGCGGCCTCGGCGTTCGCCATGGTGCGCGCTGGCTACACCGACGTCGCCATTTATCCCGGCTCCCTCGAGGAGTGGACCGCGGACCCGACCCTGCCGATGGTGTCG
>CAJQOW010000267.1 GCA_905480055.1 uncultured Acidimicrobiia bacterium | reverse complement strand
CCCGAAGGAATCACGGTTGATGATCCCCAGATCGCTGCGATCAAAACGGGATCTGCACGTATTGCCCTCGGGGCACGGGCGAACGGCGTCGAAGGCATCCGCTTGCTCAGTGCAGGCATCCACTACGAGAACAAAGCAGCGCTTCGCTCGGATGTATTCGTCAATATCGGATGGGAGGTCGATCTCGACGCAAACATCGACCAGTACGTCGAACCGGGCACGGCTGCAGACGCCTCGAACCACGCGGCCGTCAAGAAGCTCACTGGAGACATGGAGACCAACCTGCGCGCGGCGGCCCCAGATTTCGAGGACTGGACGACGGCACGAAACCTCACCAACGCTGCCACCGTGGCGCTGCGATTGGAGGACAGCGACGACCTCGATGTGGGTCTTGCTGAGCGCGAGCGCCTCGCCGCCATGCTCGATGCCTCGGCCGAAGCCCAGGCCGTTGAGGACGCAATGGAAATCTATCAGGCCGATCTCGATGCGCTCGGTATGGACGATCGGGCGTATCTGGGCGGTCTCAACAGGTATTCGGTGTTCTCGTGGTATTTGATCAAGACGCTGGTGATCGGCCTGTTGCTCCTGCCATTTGCCCTCATCGGCCTCCTGATCAACGCCATTCCCATGGCGATCGTGTGGCTGATCGGGCGCGCCAAGGTGGCAGACGCCATGATGGCGACCATCAAACCCATGGGGGCCCTTCTTGCCTTTGTCGTCACCTGGGGAGTCGTGCTGTGGCAGGTGTGGTCGAACTCCGGCGCCGAAGCAATGGCCGCCGTGCTGATCCTGCTTCCGGTGTACCTGTTCGCCCTGATCGCGTGGTTTGAGCGACTCGTGCTCCTGGGCCGGGCAATCCGGGGCTTCGCCAAGTCGCGATCAGCCAAGGATGTGTTCGACCAGGTAGCCGAGCATCGGAACGCTGTCGTGGAAGCGGTCGCTCAGGCGCTCTGATCCCCGATACGGCCCTCGGCTATGCGATCAGCGCGAATCACCTCTGACGAGCGCAGGCGTTCTTCGATGCGTTGCATCTGCTCAGGCGACACGTCGTCGAATCCGTATGCCGCTCTGACGAACTCAGCGAGGTCGGCGCGATAGTCGTGCCCGGTGGAGAAGAACTCACCAGGGATCACGGTTGCTGCGTTCTTGGTGTCGATGAGCGTCTGCCAGAACGAGATGCCAGGCATCCAACGCTGGTGAGGCTGCATGTTGCGGCCGGTGCTGGACTCGTTGATCCACGCTGGCATTTCGTAGGCGATCTTCGGATTGAACTTGGTGACCGGATCGTTGTCGTGGTTGAGAAAGAACACGGGTGGGTCATCGTTGCCAGCGGCCCGGTATTCGATGAGATCGTCGTTGTGGTCGAAGACAGGGATCCCAGCCGCCGTGAGTTCAGCGAACAGCTCCGATCCCTGAGGCGTCCCAACCCACAGCGCGTCATCGACTATGAGGTTGTTGAGTGACTCGGATGCAGCCAACACGCCCATCTGGCAGGTGATCGCCCCGAGGCTCTCGCCATAGGCGGCCAGCCGTACGTCCCTGCCCGTCGTCGTCAATTCCTCGCGCAGACGGGAAACAACCTTGGCGTAGATGCGTGCCGCGTCGCCGACCTTCCCAATTGACAGCATTGACGGGACCTCGCCGTACTGAACCGCAATCGTTGCGACATCGCCCCGGGCCATCAATTCTGCCGCTTCGGCTGCGATGTAGTTGACGTAGCCGGTGCCTGCTGGTGACGCGGCGATGATCAGCGACCGATCGAATCCGCCAGCTCGACGCATTTCCTGGATGGCGATCTCGATGCGCTCGTCCTCATCCTCTGCCGTTCCGAGGCCGACGTACACGCGTACGGGTTCAGCTCGGGGAGTCTCGCCCATCACCGACTCGATGTCTGCGGGCCGCGTGTACTCCGAGACGAGGCGACGGCCCTGGAGGCCAAGTCCCTCGTACGGTGCAAGGCTGTAGGTGCTTCCGGACATGCCGGACGCCTCCGGTGGCGTGGCGTATGACACTTCGGTCGAACGGTTACCGGCAGCGATCTTGGCCAGAACGCGGCCAACGGCAGTCTTGGCTCCAATACCGAGGACGGCGAGAATGCCTGCGGCGGTCACGCCTGTGACCAGCACGCGAACGGGTCCACGCTGGGATGATCTGCGCCCAACGGCTCGTGAGCCGAAGCCGATGGCCGCCGCGAGCGCACCGAGGAAGGCGTTGAGTCCGAGGGCGACCCCTGCTGCTGTAGCGAGGTAGCCAGGATCGGGGTTGTCCGGTCGCTTGTCGAGGGCGACCTTGGCCTCGACGGCGGTTGAGGCCGCTACGGCTGCCAGGGTTGCAGTGCTCATGATCGGAGGCTGCTTCTTGGATCCAACGCCGCTGAGGGCCAGGGCTGAGACCACTTCAGTGCCTGCCTCTGCCCACGCCTCACCCTCATCCTGGGGAGGCACATCGGCATCGTCCTCCGTTCCGAGCATCGTGGCCGATCGTCCGGCAGTAGCGGCAACACCGATGGTGCGAATCGCCGTTGACGATCCAGGGAGCGGCACGAGGGACACGACGCGGCTGGCCGTCGATCCCGAGACGAATCCCGTCAGGAAGCTGCCACCCATCACCAATCCCTGGTCGATGGCGGATCGAGGCATCAGGCTTGGCTCGAGTGACTTCGAGGCAAAGCGAATCCCGGTGATCAACCCTGCGAGGAGTGCGTTGGTCCTGCCCTTCATGTCGTACATACCCTTGGTTGCGAGTGTTCCACAACGATAGGGGATCTGGGAGCTGCGGCTGCCTGGCAGGGACTAGATACCCCTCGGGTGCAACGGTTGGGCCTTTCGCCCCGACTTGGGGACAGGTAGGGTGACTCTGGGAGGTATCCGTGCCGCGTCCGAACAAGCCAATCGATCCCGGGAGACTCGACGCTGTGGCGCCGTCATCACGAAGCCATTCGTGGACGAAGTACGGTGCTCCCGGCGGTGCGGGTTCGTTTGCAGAGGAAGAGACGGACGTCGAGGTCACGATCGATGACATCACTGTGGTCGAGAGCGAACCTGAAGGAGCCACCTCGAAGTATCAGGTTCGGGCGAGTTCAGCACACATCGACTACGAGGATGAATATGTCCCGACGCCCGTCTTCGAGGTCGAGAAGCAGTGGACAGTGGTCCGAAACATCGATGGTCGCACGTACACCAGAACTGACGATGCCGTGTTTGTCGAAATCAAGCCAGAGGTTGACCCGCTCTAGGCAGACGGCCCGCACACATCGTCGAGCTTCTCGAGGCCGAGTTCCGTGATGGCACGCTCGGGGTCGGCGATCACCAAATCAACGTGTTCGTGGATGAGTGCCGTGTTGGCAACCCGGCCAGGCTGGCCGTCGTCTCGATACTTGAGGTGATACTCGGGCGGGATGAACCGCACAGAGACGACTTCCTCGAGATCGAGGTCGGGGATCAGCTGCACGAGCTGGGGGAGAGCGTCGATGGGAATGTCGGTGGTGACCGTGCTCTTGATCACGTCGGCGAGCTTGCCGAAGTTCAGCATCAACGAGGTGGGATCAGCCTGTTCCATCATCGCCTCGATGACGCATCGCTGGCGGTTCATCCTGAAGTAGTCGCTGTCCTGGTTTCGTGTGCGTGAATACGCCAGTGCGAGGTGGCCGTCGAGTTTCTGTGTTCCGGCCGGGATCTCGATGCGCTCGGTCGAGGTCCCGTCTTCATTGGGGTATTCCTCATCGATGACGGTTGATGGCACATAGATCTCGACACCGCCGAGTGCGTCGACGATGTCGACGAACCCGTCGAGGTTGACCATGGCGTAGTAGTGGATCGGTATGCCAAGGAATTCGGAGATCACACCCTTGACCGCGTTCTCGGACGGTGAGCCCGGTCCGGGGAATGCATCCGGGTACGTCTCCCCGGCAACCCACAGCTCATTGATCAGTTCGGGATAGCAGTCGCAGTCCCACACGCCCATGCCGTCCGGCAGCGGTGCCTGGGTCCAGTTGCGCGGTACCGAGAACATGGCAGCTTCGCCGGTCGTTGGATCGATCGACACCGTGATCATCGTGTCCGTTCGGATACCGGTTCTTCCCGTACCGAAGTCTCCGCCGATGAGCAGGATGTTGAGCCGCTCAAGGCCATCCCAAAGATTGGCCTGGCTTGCGGTGACCGTCGTGGTGGTTGCTTCCTCACCCGACGACGAGGCTTCCCCGGCGCTGCCGGTCGGTGCCACGGTTGTAGCGGTTGTGGTAGCGGTTGAACTGTCTGCGGTGAATACTGAGGTCAGGAGGTCGTACTGCACGACGTCGTAATAGCCGAACACGACGTGGGGGAGCAGGAGTACCGCCGAGATGGCTGCGGCCGAGCCGAGCACGATGGCAGTGTTGCGATTCGGCGTACGAGGAAGCTTCCCCTTGCTGAGCCGGTAGGCGTCGTCGGCGGCCCACACGCGATATCCGAGGAGGGCGATGTTGCCGACCATCATGATCGCGAGGGAGTTGGGACTGACCCAGTGCGACAGCACGGTCACCTTGTCCCTGAAGAACAGGAACATGACCACGAGGATGACGGCGTTGACAGCCATCAACTGGAATCCGCGTCGCTTGTCCCCGGCAATGAACTGGCCGATGCCTGGGACTATCGCCGACGCCAGGGCAGCGATCCACGGTTTCGAGGTCGAGGGTTGGGTGTCTGGGGTTGACATCGCCGAGATGGTATCTCCAGACCCCCGATAGTGGGTGGACCTGAGACGTCTCCGATGACCATGTCTGGAGGGATTGGTTGGGTAACCTCTCCCGCGTCGACCCGGAACACCT
>CAJQOW010000266.1 GCA_905480055.1 uncultured Acidimicrobiia bacterium | reverse complement strand
GGGGTTCCCGAACACGTAGCCGCCCCCGTGGAAGTACAGGAGGGTGTGCATCGACGGCGTGGTCGTACCGGGAACGAACCGATCTGCTTCGATGCCACCGATCCGCACGCGCTGAACGTTGACGAATCGGCGCAGCGACGGTGGCACCGGGGTCGTGGCCCTGAGGCCCACCCTCAGGAGCAGTGGATCGTCGGAGTAGCCGGCGGCCCGTGCAATGACCGCACGCATCGAGGCGACGGTCCACTCGGTGGTCCAGCTCCAGGTTGGCATGGTTGGGCCAAGCAGCAGCCTACGGATGGTCGCCGCCAGCGAGGCGAGCCAGCCGGACAGGCCCATGATCAACAATCGAATGAGTGACTTCACATTCAGCAATCTCGTGTGAGGTCGCGATGGTATCGGTGGGAGGGATTCCGACGGAAACCGATGCACGCAGTCGCTGCAGTGTCTAGCCTCGCCATCATGGTCGGATCCAACGAGGCCGCAGAGCCAGCCCTCCCGCTCGTCGACCGGATCGTTGGCCTCATTGCATCAGAGCCCGGCTCGGCTCGCTCCATCATGCTCGAACGGTTCGCCCGGTCCTATCTGAAGCGATTCCCGGATGATGTCGAGGCAGAGATGTCTGATGCCGAGCTGCTCGCTGAGATATCTGATCTGCTCACCTTCATCGACAACCGAGAACAGGAGGAGCGGTCGGTGCGAGTGTTTGCACCGACGATCGACATGTGTGGGTATGCAACGCCTGGTTGTGTGCTCCAGGTCGTCGGAGACGATGGCCCGTTCCTCGTGGATTCGGTGGGTGCCGCCGTCGCCAGGGAGGGGTACGACACAATCAGGCACCTCCATCCGGTGATCGGCACGACGCGGGACGCCGATGGTCGCCTGACGGAGATCGCTACTGCACGCGGCAGCACATCACGAGAGTCGGTCCAGCATTTAGAACTCGACCGGATTCTGGACGCCGACGAGCAGAAGCACCTGGAAGGGGTCATCCACGGCGTTCTGTCGGATATCTCGGCGACGACCGGAGACTTCGAGGCCATGCGGAATGCCGCACGTTCGATGGTGGCCACGGCAAAGTCCAGTGTGCACCACTACGACTTTGAGGAGATCTCGGAGACCGTCGAGTTCCTCGAGTGGCTGCTCGACGACAACTTCGTCTTCCTTGGCTACCGCGAGTATGCAATCGAAGCAAGCGACGAAGGGCCCATCCTGAGCGTTGTCCGAGACAGTGGCCTCGGCATTCTGTCCGTGAACGGCTCGGAGCCATCATCGGTACTGCTTGCCGAGTTGCCGAAGCACCTGAGGGAACGCTACGCGGGTACGGAACTGATGGTGGTGACGAAGACCAACCGACACTCGACGGTGCACCGCGATGCAAGGATGGACTACATCGGCCTTCGGCGGATGGATGCCGACGGAACCATGATCGCGGAGCTTCGGATGATCGGCCTGTTCACCTCAAAGGCCTACATGGCTCCGGCCGCAGAGATCCCCGTCCTTCGCCGCAAGCTCAAGCAGGTCCTCGAAGTGCAGGATGTCATCGAGGGCTCCTACGACTACAAGTCGCTCGTCCAGCTGTTCGAGTCATTTCCCAAGGACGACCTGTTCGCCATGCCAGTCGATTCGCTCAGCCAAATGCTCGGAGATCTCGTCGAGACCGAGGAGTCTGAATCAGTTCGCTTGTTCGTCCGCCGGGATCCGTTCAAGCGGTTCGTCACCGTGTTGGTGACGGTGCCGAGGGACCGGTTCAACGCGGATCTGCGCAAAGCACTCCAGAGCCTCTTCATCGAAGCGTTCGGTGGCCAAGCGATCGACTATCGGTTGGCACTAGGGGAGTCGGGAGATGCGCGGATTCACTTCACGGTCTGGGTTGATGACACAGCCCCGCTCGACGTCGATGTTGCCGAGCTCGAACGCACGGTCGTGGCGATGGCACGGAACTGGGACGACCGCATCATCGAGGAGCTCGCATCAATCGTCAGCGACCAGGAGGCTCGCAGGCTCGGTGCGAACTGGACTGTGCTGTTCCCTGACTACTACAAGGCATCGACAGGTCTCGAGGTCGCCGCCGGCGATGTGATGAACCTGGAGCGGCTGTCCACCTCGGGTCAGGACGTGATCGTTGGACTCCAGAACGAGACCGGGCACATCAAGGGCCCCGCATCGCCAGATCTCGTGACGAGAATCACGGTCTACCGATCATCGGGCAAGCTCAACTTATCGGAGATGATGCCGCTGATCGAAGACCTCGGCGTGACGGTCGTCGAGGAAGTACCGACACGACTGGCGAATGAAGAGGGCACCTTCATCCACGACTTCGGCGTGCTCACCCAGGATGGGCACCAACTCGATGTTGCGCGCACCGGCGATCGCATCGGCACAGCCATTGAAGCGGTCCTCGCCGGAGAGGCGGAGACAGACTCACTGAATCGCCTCCTGGTCAACTCGGATCTCACGCATCGCGAACTGATGATCCTGCGTGCGTACCGCAGCTATTGGCGGCTCGTCACTCCGTCGTTCTCGATCCGCTACGTCGACGATGCGCTTGGGGCCCATCCCCACATCGCCGAGGACCTGGTTCGGCTGTTCCAGACCCGTTTCTCCATTGCCGCTGACGAGGCCCAAGAGGAAGAACTGGAAGCTCGCATCGCTGAGGACCTGAACAAGGTCGCAGCACTCGATGAGGATCGCATCCTGCGTGGCTTCCTCTCCCTCATCAAGGCCACCGAGCGAACGAACCTCCATCTGAACGGGAGGGGAGCGCTCGCCTTGAAGTTCTCGTCCGAATCGGTGCCGGACATGCCAGAGCCGAAACCGCTATTCGAGATCTTCGTCTACTCGAGGGAAGTCGAAGGAATCCACTTGCGTGGCGGGATGGTCGCACGCGGAGGGGTTCGGTGGTCGGATCGTCGGGAGGACTACCGCACAGAGGTGCTCGGCTTGATGAAGGCACAAATGACGAAGAACGTTGTGATTGTTCCTACCGGTGCGAAGGGCGGGTTCGTCCTCAAACGACCGATCGATGCCGCCCGACCGACCTACGACGAGGTGCAGGCCGCGTATGTCACCTTCGTGCGGGGCCTGCTCGACGTCACGGACAACAGGGTCGGCGATGGCATCGTGCCGCCAGAAGGTGTGCGACGCCACGACGGCGACGACCCCTATCTCGTCGTTGCCGCGGACAAGGGCACGGCGTCGTTCTCGGATGCGGCGAACGACCTGGCCAGGGATTACGGCTTCTGGCTCGACGATGCCTTCGCTTCCGGGGGTTCGGCTGGCTACGACCACAAGCAGCTCGGGATCACAGCACGTGGAGCCTGGGAGTCGGTACGCAGGCACTTCCTAGACCTCGGCATGGACGCGGATGAGGACGAGATCACCGTTGTCGGTGTCGGGGACATGTCCGGAGACGTATTCGGTAACGGGATGCTCCTGTCCAAGAACCTGAAGCTCGTGGTTGCGTTCGACCACCGCCACATCTTCATAGACCCCGGTCCTGACCCGGCAATTTCGTGGGCCGAGCGGTCGAGGGTTTCCCAGATCGATCGGTCGACCTGGGAGGACTACGACCCGACCTTGATCTCGGAGGGCGGCGGCGTGTTCCCACGATCGGCCAAGAGCATCTCACTCACCCCGCAGATGCGCGAGGTCCTTGGCACGAAGGTCCAATCGGCTACGCCAGCGGAGCTGATCCGAATCGCGCTCAAGGCGCCTGTCGATCTGTTGTGGAATGGCGGCATCGGAACCTACGTCAAGTCGCGATCAGAGACGGACGAGCAGGTCCAGGACAGGTCGAACGACGCGGTGAGGGTGGACGGCCGCGAACTTCGGTGCCGGGTGGTCGGCGAAGGCGGCAACCTCGGATTGACCCAGCTGGGGCGCATCGAGTTCGACCGCATCGGCGGCAGGGTATTTGCGGACTTCATCGACAACTCCGGAGGGGTCAATGCATCTGACCGGGAGGTGAACCTCAAGATCCTGCTCAGGATGGCTGAGGAGACTTGCGACATCGACCGGAGTGAGCGTGATCGGATCATCGAGTCCGTGTCGTCAGATGTATGTGATCGGATCCTCTACGACAACTTCCTCCAGGCGCAGATCATCTCCCAAGAAGCGGCTTCATCGCCCTACCTGATCGACGCATACGGCGACCTCATGGACCGCCTCGAACGCGAGGGGCTACTCAACCGCGACATCGAGTTCCTGCCATCGCCAGACGACATGGCCCAGCGTGCGCGGGAAGGGCGTGGCATGTCGAGGCCCGAGCTCGCCGTTCTCTTGTCCTACGCGAAGATGAGCCTCACGGAGCACCTGATCGTTTCGAACCTTCC
>CAJQOW010000265.1 GCA_905480055.1 uncultured Acidimicrobiia bacterium | reverse complement strand
CCTATTCCCGAGAGTTTCGAGAAGACCGAATAGAACCCGAAGAACTCGGCCGAGGCTTCCTCGGGGATCATCGACGAGTACAGGCTTCGGGACAGCGCTTGGACGCCTCCGAGCACGAACCCCACGATCGAGGCGAGGGCGAGGAATCCGACGCTCGAACCTTCAGGAAGGAAGAAGGCCATGACGGCCAATCCGGTCCAGACAACCAGCGACACCATCACTGCGCTCTTCGGGCCGATGCGCTTGGCGAGTCGCCCGAACATCAGCGCACCAAAGAAGGCGATGAACTGTACGAGCAGAAACGCCAGGGCGATGGTCGTCAGCTCGAGACCGAGGGTGTCTTCCGCATACGGACCGGACACGGCGATGACCGTTCCAACGCCGCTGTTGTAGATCACGAATGCAATGACGAAGAGCAATAGCTGAGGGAACAGCTTCAGCTTGCGGCCTGTCGCGACGGTACGGTCGAATCCGATCGAGGCGTACTCAGACAGGGATCTCTTGTTCGAATTTGCACTGTCGTTTGGGAGTCTTGCAAGGGAGAAGAGTGAGAACCCGAACCACCAGAGTCCTGATCCGAAGATGGCGATGCGAGCCGCCAAGGCTTCGGTGAGCGTTGCATCGGGTTCATCGCTCGAGAAGAAGATCAGGACCAGGGCCAGCAGCAGGTACAGGCCACCACCGAGATAGCCGAGCGCAAAGCCCTTCGAGGACACCTGATCGACCGTGTCGTCACTTGCGATCTCCGGGAGGAAACCGTCGTAGAACACGTTTGCAGCCACGAATCCGAATTGGGTCACCACGACGACGAGAAGGAACCATGGCACCTGGCCGTCAGGGACGAACGGGATGACCAGAGTGAAAGCTGCGCCAACAAATGCGAAGTTCCGAAGGAATCGCTTCTTGGAGTCGGCATAGTCGGCCATGGCGCCGAGAACCGGCATGACGAGCATCAGGAGTATCGAGCCGATGCCGACGAGGATCGAGAACAGGGCCTCCCCGGACAGCCCCCAGTACGAGTCACCCACCATGATCGTTCCCGTGAAGAATGCACCAACGACAGCGCCGAAAATGGTGATGTAGGCCGAATTCGCCCAGTCGTACATCGCCCAACCGAAGACGGTCCTCTTGTCGTTGCGGACGGTCATCGGTGTGGAGCTCCTAGGTGACGTCGGAGCCAAGCTAGCACCGACCGAATCGCCACGGATCAAGGATCAGGAGGCGAATCCGTGAGTCTGTCGTCGCCACACCGAGATGAGAGCGAGGCTGAGGCCAGCTGCAACCAGCGATAGGACCCACATCACGACGTAGTCCCCGGTGGCATCGATGGTCGCCCCGTAGAGGGGAGGGCCGATTCCGAGTCCGAGGAGGAACCCGAGGAGGACGAGCCCCGATGCCCTCCCCGTTGCCGCATCGGGTTCGTTGATGACCGCGAGCATCCCAACGGAGTTCCAAGCCGATGTGCTCATACCCGTGAGGATGACGGCGAACCAGACCAGGACCGCGACCTGTGGCGAGAGGAGGAACAGGACGGCAGCGACCATCCCGAGGAGCGCCATGGTGCCCAGTGGCCCGGCGTAATCATCTTTGACCTCGGCCCGGCGAGCCCACAGGATGCGAGAGGCGAAGGCCACAGCGCCACCGACTGCTGCTGCGACGCCGGCGAGTCTGGGATCGAAGCCGAGAGACTCCTCGGCGAACAACGGGAGAAAAAACGTCACGGCGCCCGCGAAACCGAACAGGAAGCCGTACGCCGTGAGCCATCGAATCGATGGTGGCAGTGCCCGTGGAGCTTCGCTATCCGACTCGAGGTGTCTCGGAGTCCGCGGCACCACGATTACTGCAACGATGCCAGCCACGATCGGTCCGAGGGCGACGACGAGCATGGCCTGCCTCCATCCGAGCCACAAGGCGATCGCCGGGAGCGTGAGCCCAGCCACTGCGATTCCGGCTTGGACACCGGATTGCTTGATTCCCGTGACGACGCCGCGTTCTCCGACGGGCAAGACCTGCCCGATCAGCGTGTTCGTGGAAGGGTTGCCTCCGGCCTGCGATAAGGCAGCAATCGCAGAGCCCAGGAACAGCATCACCAAGCCAGCGGTCAACCCGAATACGGCAAAGGCTGCTGCCGACGTTCCGAACACAACAATGAGGGCTGCCTTCCCGCCAAGGCGATCGGCAAACGCACCAGCGAACGGCGACAGCGCTGCGGCGGCAATCACGTTCGTCGACACGATCCATCCGAGGGTCGCTCTGGAAATGTCGAGGTCATCGATGACGAACGTCGCAAGGATGCCGAGAGCGGCCGGAGCGAGCGTCGCCGCCGCCATGGCTGCAAAGAGCAGTGATACGAAGACCGCATGGCGGCCAGGTGGGAGTGGGGGCACATCGGCACAGTACCGCTGATTCACGAGCCCTCGATTCTCACTCCTTCCTCATGTCCCTGTAAGAGGTGATTCAGCTGCGCTTGCTTACCTATGGGGAACGCCACAGGAGATCACACACATGAAGCCCGCAGCGATCATCGCCGTCGCCCTTGCACTGCTCGTCGCTGCATGCAGCGGTTCAGCCGACGAGTCCGTTGCCTCGTTGTCGAGCCAATCGACGACCACCGCGCCTTCGACCGGCCAACCGTCGGATGGCGAGACCACCGATGAGGACGCGATCCTCGCATTTGCGGCCTGTATGCGTGAGAACGGCATTGAGGACTTCGAGGACCCGACGATCGGCTCTGATGGCAGGATTGAGTTTGGTGGTGGCGGCGGCGAAGGCGAGCGTGCCGACCGCGAAGCGCTCAGGGCAGCACGAGATATCTGTCAGGAGAATCTCGAGGGCCTCGCCTTCGGGCCCGGCAACGTCGATCGATCGGAGATCGAGGACCAGCTGTACGAGTTTGCAGCCTGCATGCGGGACAACGGCTACGACATGCCTGACCCGGACTTCTCCACCGAGCCCGGACAGGGAGGAGGGGGCGGACCCTTTGGCGACGATGTCGACCCGGACGACCCAACCTTCGAGGTCGCGCTCGAGGCG
>CAJQOW010000264.1 GCA_905480055.1 uncultured Acidimicrobiia bacterium | reverse complement strand
GGCCTCCTCCCCCACATCCCACCGCACGAGTACCCGGCGCAGTCCCTCGCCGTCGAGCTCTACCGCCTCGGAGGCGTACGGGGCGTCGAGATCGGAACGGTGATGTTCGGACGCCCAGACCCCGAAGGCGGCCCCGACTCGCCCGGTGCGATGGAGTTGGTTCGCCTTGCGATACCACGCAGGACCTACACCCAGAGCCATATCGACTATGTCGGAGAAGTGGTGATCGAGGCCGCACACCGCGCCGCGGGGCTACGCGGGTATGCAATCGTCGAGCAAGCTCCGTGGCTCCGCCACTTCACTGCCCGGTTCTCCCCGCTCTGACGTCCGCCGACGCCGCAATGCCTACAGGCCGAGCAAGCGCCGTGTCTCCATGACGTCGAAGTACTGCGAGTCCTCCGCCGGTCTCTCGAGCTGCTCACGGTGCTCGTCGCCGATCGTCTTGGCGATCGGAGCCGGAGTGATCACGGCGACCGGCTCCCCGAAGTGGAGAACGGTGACCGTTTCCTGATCACGTTCGACGCGCCGAAACACAGACTCTGCGTCAGCAATCACGGTCTCGAGGGCGATATCAAGACTCTGTGCCATGCAGTCATCGTATGACAGGTTCCGGTATGGGCATAGACCGTTTCGCCACAACTACGCAGAGTGTTTGTCTCAGCACCGCAGCCGCGGCCGACGAGTAGAGTCAGTGGTGCATCTGTGAGCGCAGATGGGGCAGGCGGAAACGGATAGGAGCCCCATGCGGAGGCATCCTCTGGTTGCAGCGCTGTTGTCGGCCCTGGTTCCGGGCGCCGGCCAGCTCTACGCGGGCAAACCGTACCGAGCGGCCATCGTGTTCTCGCCCACGATCCTCGTCGTCGCTGGGATGTACTCGTTCACGGACCGCGGCACGATCGGCATGGGCGAACTGCTCGTCCAGCCTGACTTCCTCACGGGACTGCTGGCTGCAAACGCTGTGATTCTTGTCTGGCGCATCGGTGCAGCGGTCGACGCCTATCTCATCACCGCTGAGCCACGGGACCGGACCCAGACAGCGGTACTCACCCTCCTGGCGCTCGTCGGCCTGCTCGCCATACCCCAGGTGATCGGGTGGGGGTATGGCGCCCAGACGATTTCTGCCCTCAACACGGTGTTCGTTGCCAGCTCTCCCGACATCGAGGATCCCGGACTCCCTCCGGCCGTCGCTGAGCCCTCCTACGCGGCAAACCTCGGCTTGGTCCGCCATCCCGTCTTTGTCGATCTCCCCAATTTCGACAGCACATCTCCCCGGAACATGGTGTTCAGGGAAGGGGTCGGGGATCCCGACGCGATCGCGGCACTCGGCGACATCTACGCACCGGCAACACCGGTTGCCCCGTTCGTTCCCTTCGAGGAACGGGTTGACGCTGATCGGCTGACCATCCTGCTCGTGGGTGGAGATGCTGGACCGGGCAGGGACGGGATGCGCACGGATTCGATGAACGTCGTCACCGTCGACCTCAACACTGGTGCGGTTGCGATGTTCGGTCTCCCCCGCAACCTCAAGGAAGTACCTCTGCCCCGCCACCTCAGAGGGTCGTTCGTCGGGTACGAGGAGCGGGTCCGAGAACGTGACCTCACCGATGCCGACGAGGACGGGTACCCCGACACGTGGTACGACCGCGACGGCGATGAGATACCGGACGAGCCCCCCTTCACGAGCTGTCGATGCTTCCCGGAAATGCTGAACAAGGTGCACCAGAAGACGTTCGACTGGACCAAGACCTACCCCAACGAAGTGGACCCGGGCCTTGCTGCACTGCGGGACATCGTCAGCCATCTGCTCGATATCGAGATCGACTACTACTTCATGGTCGAGATGGCCGGGTTCGTACGGACCGTCGACACGATCGGTGGTGTGGATGTCTACGTCAAGGACCCGTACCACGTGATGGTGTCCTCCCCGGAGGAAGGCCAACCCAAGGCCAAGATCAATGTTGAACCCGGCATGAACACCCTCAGCGGCCTCGAGGCACTTGCCTACACGAGGTGGCGCATCGGATCATCCGACTACAACCGGATGGGAAGGCAGCGGTGCGTCATCAAAGCTGCTGCCACCCAGGCCGACACCCTCACCATCGCACGAACGTTGCCCGAATTGCTTGACCACATGGAGAACTACGTCACCACCGACATCCCGGTCAACTTCCTCCCCGACCTGGTTCGCATCGCAGGAACCATCGACTACAACGACATCGCAACGATCGGCCTGGTGCCACCCACCTACAACGCGGGACGGACACCGGGCAAGTATCCGATCCCGAACACGAACCGCATGCGATGGAAGGTGCAGGATGTGATCGACAACGGGATCGTCGCCCAGTCCAAGACAGGCGCATCCGAGTGCGACCCACCCCAGGAGTAGCTCCGGGCCTTCAGCCTTCCGGCTGCCAGAGCATCGTTTCGGGATGGAACTGGCTCCACGCGAACCAGAACGATTCGTGAACGCCAGGGTCCGAACCGTCTGCAGCCACGGCGGTCAGGCCTGAAGCATCGCGCACAACCGAGACCCCCTGATGGTCAATCGTGCCGCCAGCATTGAGGAATGCGAGCGCTTGCTCGACAGGAAAGGCGACCGGATCGCCGTCCTCCCCGATGAGGCCGAGCACCTTGGCCTGGGCGGGCAGGCGCTCGTCGACATCCCCGATCGGGAAGATCGGCCCGTTGTCGTCCCGACCCCGGAGCGGATCATCGGCATACGTACGGCCGATGCCTCCGTCGCGAGCAACGATGGTGGTGTCCGGGTGCGCTTCCTTCCAGTCGCCCCATGTCGAGGTGGTGACCGAAGCCTGGTCGAGGGTGATGCCTGCCTCCTGGAGCGGGCCCGACACCGCAACGCCCGTGAAGGTGTCGAACACCGAGAACGTCGTCAGGTCTAACATCACCTTGTTCGACCTCGACAGCAGACCGCTCGTCCGCAGGACGGGGATGTCCTCGCCTTCGGGGACCGAATCGGTGAGGTAGGCCTGGGCGGAGCCACAGAGTGTGCAGTACGGAACACCGATGCGACGACCCCCGAGGGTGTCGTTCACCATCTCGTGGACCTCCATGATGTTCTTGGGATAGGCGCGTGATTCTCCGTTGATGGTCACCCCGAACACGACGCTGTCATCGGGATACCAATCGCCACCATTCGCCGGAGTCACGGTCGGGTCATCAAGCGCGGGGATGCAACCTCGCACGCACCCTGCATCGGTACCGAGAGGTCGATCGTCGATGAGGACACCGCCCCAGCTGAGGATGCGCCAGTCGATGTCGGCGTCCTCGTCGTCGAAGATCGGCGCCCATCGGTCGTCGATGATGGTGAAGAGCCTCGCCTTCCACATCTGGTACTCGTCGAGTGCAGGGATGTTCCACGCCATCAAGTGGTCGGTCGCCGACTGCCACTGGCTGCGCTGCACGATCGGATCGGCCGACAGCGACGTCTCGGTGAGGTTCTGGAACTCCTCGGTCAGCACATCGAGCGTGTCCCCGGGTGCGATGAAGCGCATGAGATCGGCGATCAACCATGCTGCGCGCGGATCACCGGATGCCCCGATCTCGGCAACGCGCTCGAGATTCACTGATACCTCGAGTCCGTTGAACAGATTGGTGATGGTGGTGAGCAGCGCAGGGTCGGTTGGTCCGGTGGGGTGGGCGGGGGCGTCCGGGAAGGTGTAGCCAGCGTGATTGCGGGCGACGGCGGCCTCCGGTGGCGGCACCATGACGCCTTCCCCTGGGGCTTCCAATGTCGATTCGGGCGACGTGGTCTCCGATGTCGGTGGTGGCAAC
>CAJQOW010000263.1 GCA_905480055.1 uncultured Acidimicrobiia bacterium | reverse complement strand
CAACGTCGAGGATGGCGGGTTGGCATCGTACGCGGGGCAGTTTGCTTCTGTCCTCAACGTAGCTGGAGGTGCTGACCTCGCTTCCGCCGTGCGTCGGGTTCTCGATTCGTCGTCCGTGGAAGGCGTTGCGTCGTACCGTCGCCATCAGGGCGATGACCGGGC
This sequence comes from uncultured Acidimicrobiia bacterium, assembly GCA_905480055.1. The sequence continues at coordinate 3,530 of CAJQOW010000263.1, read as the reverse complement.
GATCGAGATGTCGGTGATCATTCAGGAAATGGTGACACCGGTCGTGTCCGGAGTCGCGTTCTCGAAGAACCCGATGACGGGACTGAGCGAGATTCTCCTCGAGTGTGTCGAAGGAAGCGGTGAACTCCTTCAAGGCGAAGGTGTCACCCCCTATCGCTGGGTGCATCGATGGGGCGAGTTCATCGAGGCTCCCGACAGCGAAACCCTTCCCGATGCTGTCGTTGAGAGGCTTGTCAGTGATGTCGCGGCCATCGCGTCTGCGTTCGGATCGCCAGTCGACGCCGAATGGGTCTACGACGGTGTCGACATCTGGTGGGTGCAGGTACGTCCGATCACCGGCCTGGATGACATCACGATCTATTCGCGGCGCATTGCCAAGGAAGTCCTGCCAGGAATGATCAAGCCATTGGTGTGGTCCATCAATGTGCCCATGGTCAACCGGGCGTGGCTCGACCTGCTCGAGGAAGCTGTTGGTGATCTCGGCTTGCGGGTCGAAGACCTGGCTCGTGCGTTCGGCTATCGGGCGTATTTCAACATGACGGCCTTCGGAGAGGTATTTGCGGCTCTCGGCATGCCACGCGAGTCGTTGGAGTTGCTGCTCGGTCTCCCCATGGGAATCGATCAGCCAACCTTCAAGCCGAGCCACTCAACGGTTGCCAAGACGCCGAATATGGTGGGAATGGGCCTTCGGCGCCTTGGGTACGGGAGACACGTCGATGCCAGCCTTCCCGAGCTCGAGCGCGTCTACCGGGGTTTTGCGGAGAAGGACCTCGCCGATCTCGACGATGGGGTCCTTCTCGCAGACATCGAGGAACTCCGTCGAATCGGCATCGAGGCTGCGCGGCTCAACGTCGTGACGCCTCTGCTGGCGAACGTCTTTGACTCGTTGTTGCGACGAGTGTTGACCAATAGCGGCGTTGATCCCATGTCGCTAGCGCCGTCAGGGCAGGGCGTCGCATACGATCCGAATCCTCACCTCGACGACATTGCAGCTCGAGTCAGCATGTTGGACCCCGCAGAACGCGCAGCCATTGTCGAGGGTGGCTACGGAGCCATGAGCGGAGAGTTGAAGGAGGCCTTCGACGAGTTCCTCGATCGATTCGGCCACTTCTCGGACTCGGGGAATGACTTCTCGGTTGCGCCATGGTCGGAGAAGCCCGATGTCGTGGTCAGGATGGTTGCCGCTCGTCAACCGCTTGAACGAGCACCGGTGAGCGCCTCGGTCAATACCGTGCCGCGATGGAAGGTCCCCGCGGTGCGCTACCTGAGGGGCAAGGCCCAGACGTACGGCAGTCGACGCGATGCAGTGTCGTCAACGTATACCTATGGATACGGCCTCTTTCGCGAGTACTTCCTCGAGCTTGGTCGGCGGCTCACGGATCGTGCTGTGATCGCGGACGTCGATGACATCATGTATCTCAGCTTCGATGAGGTCGTCGACGCCGTCGAGCACGGTGGAGACCTTCAGAGCGACGTGGAGGTGAGGCGATCCGAGATGGAGAACCTCGAGGATGTCCATATGCCCGACATCATCTACGGCGACGAATTCGTGCCGCTCAGCGCCGATGCGGATGCCGCTGTGTGGACGGGCACGGCGACCGCAAGGGGACACCACCGCGGCATCGTTCGGATCGTTCGGGGCCTGGACGAGTTCGAAAAGGTGCATCCTGGTGACGTGATCGTGATCCCGTTCTCGGACGTTGGCTGGACCCCCTTGTTCGCCAAGGCTGGAGCTGTCGTTGCCGAGTCCGGCGGAATGTTGTCCCACAGTTCGATCGTCGCCAGGGAGTACGGGCTGCCCTGCGTGGTTTCCGTCCCGGGGGCACTTCGGATTCCGGATGGCTCGACGGTCGTCGTGGACGGCTACCGTGGCACTGTCACGCTCGAGGAGGAGTCGTGAAACTCATCCGCCTTGGAGCCTTCGCATTCGCTGGCTATCTGATCGGGTCCATTTCCTTCGGTCGCGTCGTCGGCAGGGTCGTGGCGCCGGGCCAAGACATGAGTGACACCGAACTCGAGCTACCCGGCGGGGCTGAGCTGACCTACCGAGGCGTGAGTGCAACGAGCGTTGCCGTGAATACGAGTCCGGTTTGGGGGATTGTCACGGGATTCCTTGACACCGCCAAGGCCTTCATTCCCACCCTGGCTGCGGCTCGCCGTTGGCCGGACGAACCGTATCACGCCGCAATCGCGACGGGAGTCATGGTCGGCCACAACTACCCCCTGTATCACGGGTTCAATGGCGGTCGCGGTCAGACACCCTTCTACGGCAGCATTCTCGCCATGGATCCCATTGCTGTGCCAGTCACGAACGTCGCGGCCGTCGGGATTGGAGTCGGGGTGGCCCGAGAGATGCTTGCGTCCTACACCCTCGGCATGTGGCTTGCGATCCCATGGTTTGCGTGGCGACGGCGGACCCCGGAACTCGTCTTCTCGGTGATCGGCAACATCCTCTTCACCATTCGCATAGTGCCCGAGCTCAAGGACTATCTCGAACTTCGACGAACGGGCCAGCTCGAAACGGTCGAAACATGGAGCGACTTCGTTTCGTCGTATCCAGCGATGAACAGCTCACGATGATCCGCACCGGAGCCCGCTGGGATTAGGCGTTCATGGTTCTGGCGTAGACGTACCAAGCTGGTTGTTTCGCAAACCCGAGTTTGAGGTTCAGGTCGAGCATCGGGTTCTCCGCTGCGTTGCCGGTCACGACCCTCACGCCGCTGCCCCGACCTTCGAGTGTCTTCGCCTGGGCGATCGCCCGGACTTTCATGGCTGTTGCGATGTGTTTCCTGCGGAATTCGCGTCGGACGCCGGTGAGCCCGGTGCGAAGGATGGACTGATCGTGGACATCGCGCGCCAGGGCGCTCTGACCGATGAGTTGCCCCTCGAAGACAGCAACCGTGAAGGCATCGGCGAGGATGTTCTCGGAGTCGATGTATTCGCGCCGCCAGACGTCGAATGGCGGCTTCGACACTTCCTCGTACCACGGCGCATCGTGACTGAGCTCGACTGCAAGGTCGTAGAGGTCCTGCCCAGCTTGCGGATTGCGAGCCATGAGTTCGGACAGCGACAGCAGCTCGACACCGGATGCCTCGACTGCCTCGACAAGGGGCGTGAACCCAGAGAAGTCAACATCGTCGAGCACCAGCTCTGACATCTGATGGGTGCTTGCCAGCTCGAATCCCAAGTGCTCGAGCCACGCGCCGCCCGATGGATCGCCCTCCCAGGAGGCTGTCTCCCACCCATGCACCGGGCCGAGATCGAGGTCGCTGACGATGTAGCTGTACAACGCAGTTCCGATGCCCTGCATTCGTGCCGACGGATCGACGATCACCATGAACCCGAACCGCTGATCGCTCGCCGAGAACGGCAGTGCGTAGACGTCGGCTGCGCCGACAACGGTGTCGCCGTCCCAAGCGATGAGACGCTCGCTGAACTCCGTCGGATCCTGACGAGCATCAGCATCTCGCTGGCTCGCCACGGTGACCTGCTCGTGGGGCCACACTCGGCGCTTCAGCGAGACGTACCCG
>CAJQOW010000262.1 GCA_905480055.1 uncultured Acidimicrobiia bacterium | reverse complement strand
GATGCCTCGATGTCCGTGCCTCTGACACCAAAGACGCCGCAGGCCTCTCCTGGGCGACCGACGGTGGGATCGTTGACTGGCTGGTCGCTCACGGCCGGGAGTGTACCCACGCCGTCACGCGGCGAATCAGACCGCAATGGTGATGGCGAGTGCTCCGACGGCGACAGCGATGGCAATGACGGTGCGGATCATCCTGGCGTTGGGTTTCCCAACAGCGAGGAGCGACCACAGCCATGCGATGAGCAGCCCGCCTGCGAGGCCTCCGAGGTGGGCACGCCAATCAATGCCACCCACCAATAGGGGCAGTGCAAGGTTGATCGCAAGCAGGACGCCGAGCTGGTTGAACATGGACCTGCCACCGGGCGTACCCCGCATCTTCCAAGCGACAAAGATCCATGCGCCAAATAGCCCGAAGATCGCTCCCGAGGCACCGATCGAGACCTGGTTGAGAGGTCCGAGTGCATACGACACCATGCCGCCGGTGCCGGCCGTAGCGACATACAGGCCAAGGAACGCGGGGCTCCCGACCTGCTGCTCGAGGCGCGGACCGAACAGGTACAGCGCATACATGTTGAACGCAATGTGCATGATGCTCCCGTGGAGCAGTGCCGCCGTGAAGATGCGGTACCACTCGCCGGCGGCGACCAGGAAGTTCGCCTGCGCCAGGTTTCGGAACAGCGTTTGGTCCCACTCTGGACTCAGAGCGCCCGCAGCGAAGATGGCAATCGTGACTCCCATGATCACGAACGCGACGGGCGAGGTCTGGAAGGTTGGCCTGCCGATTGCTCGCCGCGCGTGGACCACCTGCGAGCGGCCCTCGGGGACCGAGCACTCGGGACACTTCTGCCCAACCGATGCATCGTGGGAGCATTCGACGCAGATCGGCTTGCCGCACGTGGTGCACGACAGGCGCGTCACCCGATCGGGGTGGCGGTAGCAGGTAGGGGCGACGGTGGCGTCGGTCATGTCGAGAATGGTAAGGAACCTGCGAGCGTCGCGCGCCAGTGATGCGTTGTGGGTTCCGAGCCTTGGGTCTGGGTTCGCCCAGCCGTCAAATGCCTGCCCGCTAGCGCTGCCAGTCGTGAGATGATCGGGTCATGGCTCTGTTCAAGCGGCGCAAGTACGCACCGCCACACATCGGCTCGGCTCTCGATCCGTACCGCTACCCCGACGACGTCACCGGCAAGCCGGCGGCGACGCCGAGTCCCAATGCTGGAGGAACACCGAGTCCCGGCCCGGAACCTGAGCCCGAGCGTCCGCCTGCGCTGGACTCAGAGGCTGATGAGACTGTCGAGGACCCTGCCCCGGACGATTCCTGATCAGCTCACCGGTGGGCGACGCCTCCACAACATGGTCTCTTGTTGGAAAGCGAATGCGGCACGGAGCACGTCAAGGTCATGGTGGTGGCGGCCAACGATTTGCAGCCCGACAGGAAGGCCAGCGTCGGTGAAACCTGCTGGGACCGAGATTGCGGGAAGGCCTACGGCCGAGATGTAGTAGCAACTGGCAAACCACGAGGTGTAGTTGTCCATCGCCACGCCGTTGACCTGTGTGGGGAACTCCTCGGCCACCAGGAAGGGCGGGACCGCCGAGGTGGGTATGACGAGGAATCGGTGGGTTTCGAGAAATGCGCTGACCCGCCGGAACAGGCGGGTCCGTTGTTCGGCCGCCCGCCCGATGTCTGATGCAGTGAGGCTGAGGCCGTACTCGGTGTTCCAGATGATCGTGTCCTTGTACGACTCCGGATTGGATCTGATGGCTTCGCCAAATTCCCGCGCGTAGTTGTAGGCCCGGAAGACTTGGAAGGAATCCTCAGCCCCGGAGAAGCTGGGTGCCGCATCCGTCACCTGGAACCCGATGGAGGCGAACACGTCCTTGGCAGGCTGGAGGGTTGCGGTAACGCGAGGATCGATCGGAAGGCCCCCGAGGTCGTCTGACCAGGCAAGGGGGACACCGGACCAGTCCGCCGCCAACGGTGCGGCGAAGACATCCCCGCCTTCTTCGATCGATATGGGAACGCGGGGGTCGGGGCCAGCTGTTGCTGCCATGAACAGGCCGATGTCCTCGACGGTCCGGGCCATCGGACCGTGCACCGAGTGGGTCCACCAAACGTCCTTGCTCGGCCATGTCGGAATCCGACCCGGCGACGGTCGGAACCCCACCGTGTTGGTGAATGACCCTGGGTTGCGGAGCGAAGCACCGTGATCTGAACCGTCGGCGAGCGACACCATCCCGGTGGCCACCGCAACGGCCGCACCTCCTGATGATCCGCCAGGCGTGTACTCGGGATCCCATGGATTGAGCGTGGTGCCGAACACCTCGTTGAACGTCTGGCTGCCTGCACCGTGCTGCGGCGTGTTCGTCTTGCCAACGGTGACGGCGCCGGCGTCGAGCATCCGCTGGACGATCAGGGCGTTGCGCGTGGGCACGTGATTTGCGTAGACGGGTGAGCCGAAGGTCGTTCTGATGCCTGCGGTCTCGTGAAGGTCCTTGTGGGCGACGGGCAATCCCGCGAGCAGCGGAATCGTTCCACCTTCGGCAAAGCTGTCGTCTGCTTGCTCAGCGAGTTCCCTCGCAACGTCCGGAACCAACGTCACGATGGCGTTGAGCTCACCGTTGACCCTTTCGATCTGGTCGAGGTGTGCATCGAGCAGTTCGACTGCCGATATCTCGCGCCGTCGCAGCATCGCTGCATGGTCTACAGCCCTGAGGAAGACCACGTCGTCCACAGTTCATCCTTTCGTAGGGCTCAGCTACTTCCGCACGCTACGTCATACGACGGGGAAGGGCGTCTCGCCAGATTGTCCTGGCTTCCTCGAGTGGGATCGTCCCAGACGCTCCGAAGTTGAGGTCCGCTCCTCCAACCATTCCGATCTTCGTGACATCCTCAGTGGTATCGAGTTCGCTGGCTGGGCTAACAGCGATGAATCGGAGTGGTGTCTCATCGAAGAGATCCGGTCCTGAAATGCCTTCGATACTGAACCCGACTCCGGACTGGATGGCGATCTCAGCAAGTGCGACGGCGAGTCCGCCAGCGGAAACGTCGTGGAGGACGGGAGTCGAGAAGGCGAGCGTTGCGGCCGCAGACACCGCGTGTCGCGCACGGTCGCCGTCGACGTCAACCGGTCGCCCACGCAGCTTCCCGTTGATGATCCGGTCGTACGCCGATGCCGCGAAG
>CAJQOW010000261.1 GCA_905480055.1 uncultured Acidimicrobiia bacterium | reverse complement strand
TGCTGGCGGGCTTCGACTACCTCAACACCGAACGCGGTGCACGCACAGGAACACTGTGGGTGGATGAGGACAATCGGCCGGCCATGAAGCTGTATGAGGCGATCGGCATGCGACCGGAGCGACGCAATCGAGAGTTCCAGCGAGGCGGCTGATCAGCCGAAGCGTTGGCCGCAGCTCGGACAGTGAGCATCCGCTTCTGTCGTCTGGGCATGACACCACGGACACGGAAGGTCGCTGATGTCATCGGTCTGAGGGAGCACGGCGGTAGCCGGCGATTGCGACGCCGGGCTTGTTCGTCCACCGATGGCGAAGATCGCCACCGAGACGAGAAGAGCTGCGAGTGCCATCTCCAACATGTGCATGTCCTCCGTCGGATACTGCAATGTAGGGATAGACCGCGAAAAACTGCGGTATTTCCGAATGGTTCAGGAAGCCGCGCCGAGGACCGCGCGATCGAACTCTGCCACGAGATTGTCCGGCACATCGCCGGGGCGGGCCGACAGGTTGCGTTCGGCGTACCTGACGAGCATCTGGGCAGCGTGGTAAACGATCCAACGATCGAGCTGGACGCCGTCGAGGGTGCGACCGTAGCCGTCGACCACTGCCTCGGCCGCTGCGGGTCCTGCATGGATGGTGGTGGACCAAACAAGCTTGGACAGGTCCCACTCCTTGGGGGCCATCGTGGCCCACTCCCAGTCGATGAGTGTCATGTGACCTGCGTCGTCGACGACGAAGTTGCGGAGCACCGGATCGGTGTGGGCGACGGCAGGTGCACCGGCATACGGTGGATGGACATCGAGCGCAAGGTCGATCTGGGCCTGGGTGACCCCAAGGCGGGATCGATACCTCTCGAGCCGCTTGATCGACGACGTGAAGTCGAGAGCGATCCACTCGCTGTCGATGCCGCGTGCGAGATTTGAGAGCGCGGCTGCGTCGATGTCGTGCAATCGTCGGAGAATCGATCCAGCCTTCCGGGCGAGGCCAGGATTCTCTGGGAGCGACTGGAGGTTCCAACGTCCTGCGTCCTCAAAGAGGATCCAACGGGTCGCCTCGTGCGAGCCCTGATCCAACATACGGGGAAGATGGCCGAGCATTTCGAGTGCGTTGAGCGCGTGGCGCTCCCTGCGCTTCCTCGCATCGGACCCATAGACCTTGAGCACGAAACTCTGACCCTTGCGCCAGATCCGAAACACCTGGTTCGGGCTGACCAAAGGGGTGGACGCTGTCAACTCCTGAAATGTGCCGCCCACGGCAAGCATGCGGGCGACTGCGTGTGGTTCCAGGTTGGTCCTCTCATGTCTGGCAGTGCTCATTCTTGCAGCTCAGGCGATTCATCCGACGACTGCACGGGTAGCCTTACCTGCTCCGCAGCGAAGGCAGGAACTCGTGTCGATACGTATCACCCTCCCAGACGGCTCAGAACGCGCCTACGAAGGCACGGTGACCGGGTACGACATCGCGTCCGACATTGGACCGCGTCTGGCCAAGGCCGCAGTGGCGGTGACCGTGAATGGTGATCAATTCGACCTACACCGTGCCATAGAGGATGACGCCGCCGTGTCGATCATCACGGAGAACACGGAAGCTGGACGCCATGTGATCAGGCACTCTGCCGCCCACATCATGGCGCAGGCCGTGCTCGATCTGTTCCCGGGGTCTTCCTTCGCCATTGGCCCCGCCATCGAGGACGGCTTCTACTACGACTTCTCCGTTGAACGGCCGTTCACTCCCGACGACCTCGACCGCATCGAAGACCGCATGGACGAAATCATCAAGGCCGACCAGGCGTTCGAGCGGGGCGAGCTCTCCATCTCGGATGCGCTCGATACGTTCTCCGACCAACCGTTCAAGGTGGAGATCATCGAAGGTGTTGATGCAGGAGAGGGTGTTGGCGGCGACACCGTCAGCACCTATCGCAATGACGAGTTCATCGACTTGTGTCGCGGTCCCCACCTTCCGTCGACGGGTCGACTCAAGGCTTTCCAGCTCATGCGTGCCGCCGGGGCGTACTGGCGTGGCGACGAGAAGAACCCGCAGCTGCAACGTATCTACGGCACGGCATGGGAATCACGCAAGGCACTCGACGAGTACTTGAACCGCCTCGAGGAGGCAGCCAAGCGCGACCACCGCAAACTCGGCGCGGAACTCGACCTCTACTCGTTCCCCAGCGATCTTGGAAGTGGGCTCGCCGTCTGGCATCCGTACGGCGGCATTCTGCGCCGCACCATCGAGGACTACTCGCGCCGGACGCACGAGTCGCACGGCTATGAGTACGTCGTGTCGCCACACGTTGCAAAGGCTGACCTCTGGGAGACATCCGGCCACGTGCACTTCTATCGCGAGGGCATGTACCCGGAGATGGAGCTGGACGGCGGCGACGGCCGCCCCGGTCAGAGCTACTTCGTCAAGCCCATGAATTGCCCGTTTCACATTCTGATCTTCCGGTCCCGAAGCCGGTCCTACCGGGAGCTGCCGCTGCGACTCTTCGAGCTGGGAACGGTGTACCGGTATGAGCGTTCCGGTGTGCTCCATGGCCTCCTCAGGGCGAGAGGGTTCACCCAGGATGACAGCCACATCTTCACGACGGAGGAAGATCTGGGTGGCGAGCTCCAGCGGCTGTTGGACTTCGTGCTCATGGTGCTGCGGGACTTCGGATTTGAGGAGTTCGAGGCCGACCTTTCGACCCGACCAGACAAGTTCGTCGGAGACCCTGACCTCTGGGACTCCGCCGAGGCCTATCTCGCAACAGCCCTCCAGAATGCAGACCTCACGTACGAACTCGCTCCAGGGGAGGGTGCGTTCTACGGCCCCAAGATCGACATCCACATCAAGGATGCCATTGGCAGACGGTGGCAGCTGTCCACGATCCAGGTCGACTTCGCCCAGCCGGAGAATTTCGGCCTCGAGTATGCGACGAGCGAGAACACGCGCCGGCGGCCCGTGATGATCCATCGCGCACTGCTCGGTTCGGTCGAACGGTTCGTCGGGATCCTCGTCGAACACTACGCAGGGGCATTCCCCGCCTGGTTGGCGCCAGTGCAGGCGACGGTCGTCCCCGTTGCCGACCGTCACAACGACTATGCGGAGAGCATCGGGGAAGCGCTCCGATCGGCAGGCGTCCGTTCCGAAGTTGATACCGCCGATGAAACCGTGGGAGAGAAGATCCGCAAGGCCATTACGCACAAACACCCAGCGGTGTTGGTCGTTGGCGATGCCGATGTCGAAGCCGGCACCGTTGGATTGCGGATTCGCGGCGACGAAGAGGAGAGCAGGGGAGTTCCCCTCGCTGATGCCGTAGCGAGCCTCCAGAAGCTCGTGGCACCACCTCGCTAAACGTTCGTAATCGACACAGCTGTCCCTAGCATCGGGCGCTGAAGACTCGCCTCATCCGTTTCCTGTTGGAGGAACTCCGTGAAAACGTTCGTGAACTTCTTGGCCGCGTCAGTGCGCAAGGCGCCGTGGGTGGTTGTGGCCGCAACCATCGTTGTGACGATGGTCCTTGGATCATTTGCCGGGAATTTCACCCCGGCCGAGGACACAAACGAGTCGTTTGCGCCTGACGCGCCTGAGCTAACTGCGATCGAAACGATCGGTGACAAGTTTGGCACGACTGTTGCTCGGATGCAGGTGCTGACGTCCAGCACGACCGGTGACGTGATCACCCTTGAGGGCCTTCAGGCGGCATTCGCACTCGACGAGTCCGTACGAGCATCCGCCGGAGCCGAGTATCTCGTCGATACCGATCAGTCGCCAGCGGTTCTGTCGTACATGGCACCGGTGCAGTTCGCACTTCAGGCCGGTGCTCCGATGCCGACGTCGGATGCCGAGGTCAAGGCGTTGTACAGCCAGGGGCTTGAGTCGTCGCCTCCGGAATTCAGGACCTTCCTGACCGCCCTGGTTTCGACTGACGCCGACCTCGAGGCCGCAACGGCGACATACGGCCTGACGGCGATCGCCTATGCGACGGACTCCGATTTTGATGAAGCCGCCGATCGGGCATCCGACGTCGCAGCTGGGGTCCTCGCAGCTCCGACGCCTCCGACCATTACGCAGGAACCCTTCAGCCAGGAACTGATCTTCGCCTCAGGCGACGACTTCCAGGACGAGATCCTTCGCATGTTTGCGGCAGCAGGCCTGATCATCCTCCTCGTCCTCGCGATCGTCTTCCTCGTGAGGCCTTCGACGTTCAAGGATCGTGCTCTGTTCTACGTCGGCATCGCGCTGATGCTGGCCGGTGTCGGTGTCGCAATCGCGCCCAGCCTCGGCCTCATCTTCCCCGACGTGTTCCCCGAGTCATGGGGTGATGCTGAGCTCGGACCGGTCCTGCTCACTGCAGCGATCTTCTTCGCTGCTGCGTTCATCATGTGGACGCTGGCGAGCAGGAAATTGCGGAGAACCACTGCAGACACTCTTTTGACCTTTCTGACGATCGGCTTCGCCATCCAGTGGGCGAATGGCTTCGGGAATATCCTCTTCGAGGACGCATCCCAGCTTGCTCAGATCCTGCCCATTCTGCTGATCGGGCTCGGAGTCGACTATGCGATCCACTTCCAGACCCGATACCGGCAGGAACTCGCCTCAGGACGAAGCGTGGACATGTCGATCGGTGTGGCGATTCGAACCGTCGGTATCGCCCTCGTTCTGGCGACGTTGACGACCGCGGTCGGGTTCCTCACCAATGTGACGAGCGATCTTCCCGCAATCTTCGAGTTCGGCGTGCTCGCAGCCATCGGTATCACCGCATCGTTCATCCTGACTCTGACGTTCGTGCCAGCGGTACGCGAGTTGCTCGACCGACGCGCAGAGAAGAACGAGAGACTCGACACTGACGGTCTCGGTGGTGGTGAGTCCCGTGTGATCCCCAGGATCATCGGAAGTCTTGCAGTGCTGCCGCGCCGATTCGCAACCGTGACTGTCATTGTCTTCTTCATCGGAACAGGTTTCGCTGCGTTTGCCATGACCGGCCTATCCACCCAGTTCTCGTTCCTCGACTTCGTCCCCACGACATCGCCGATCAGATCGACTGCGGTGACGATCGACGAGAACTTCGACTTCCCAGAAACGACCTCGGTTCTTGTCGAAGGCGACGTGACAACAGGCGCCGCGTGGAACGGCATGTTGGACTCGTACACGAATGCAGCCGATGTCGAGAACGTGCAATCGATCGAGCTCGAGGGTGGCACGAAGTTCGCTACCGGGCAGTCGCTCATGAGCGTGATGTTCCAGTTCCTCAACCCGGGTGGAGACCAGTTCGACCAAGAGATGTTTGACGTTGCCATCTCGATCGGATTCAACCAGCAGCGAAAAGTGCCTGCGGAATCAGACGTGACGCCGCTCTACGACATCGCGTACGAGAACCATCCTGCCGTCATGATCGGCGTGCTCTCTGCCACAGATGGCGGTTCATACGACGCCGCTCTCTTCAACTTCGATACAACTGCAGGCGAGAATGGGGCCGGACAGATCGGTGATGACCTCAACGAGGCATTCCAACCGTCTCGCGACGCTGGCTTGACCGCAGTGGCGACGTCGAACTTCATCATCAGCGATCTCGTGGTGAACACATTGCGCGATTCGCAGGTCTCGTCACTGGTGCTGACGCTGACCGCAGCCCTGTTGCTGCTCGTGATCAACTTCTGGTTCGAGTCGAGACGGCCGATGCTCGGTGTCATCACCACGCTGCCCGTAGCCATGGTTGTGATCTGGGTGTTCGGGTTCATGGCCGTAGTCGGCATCGCCTTCGGTCCAGTCACCTCGGTCGTGTCCGCGATTGGTATCGGCATAGGCATCCCATACATGATCCACGTCACGCAGCGTTACCTCGAGGAACGTGTCACACAGGATGACCCCGACTCCGCGATCAAGGAAGCCCTCGAAACGACGGGCGGAGCGCTCGGTGGTTCGGCCATCACCACGATGGCCGGTTTCGGGATCCTCATGCTGTCCACGACGATCCCATTCCGGCAGTTCGGCTTCGTCCTGGCCTACACGATCTTCCTGGCGCTCTTGGCTGCAGTCGCGCTGCTACCCAGCATGCTCGTGCTGTGGGACCGCTGGCACCGCCGCCGCGGCGATGCGACCTTGGACGCAGCAGCAGTCCATGCCGCCTTGCAGGATGAAGCCTGAGGTTGAGCGACGTGCCGGACCCCGTGACGCCGCCACCAGATAGTGGTGAGGCGATCGG
>CAJQOW010000260.1 GCA_905480055.1 uncultured Acidimicrobiia bacterium | reverse complement strand
CAACCTCGGCCATCGTTGGCAACGCAGACGCGCATCCGTGGCGGGTCACCGTGATGGCTCCACAGGCGTTCGCAAACCGCGTCGACACCTCCCAATCGAGGCCCTTCAGGCGGCTCGAGATGAGGCCGGCGGCGAAGGAGTCGCCCGCACCGACGGTGTTCACCACGTCAACAGGGAAACCGGGAACGTCGATCGATCGCTCGGCCGACTCGACGGTGGCACCGTTCGGTCCGCGCTTGGTAACAATCACCCCCGGGCGGTCACCGAGTAGCGAGGACACCGTTGCAGCCAGCTCCGGACCGGAGGACTCCGGGATCCGCTCGCCGGCCATGACAGCCTCCGGATGCTCCATGAACGCGGCGAAGAACTCCTCCTCCGTGCCGATCAGCACGTCGACCTCGCTCACCACTGATCGGATGGCTGCCCCGTAGTCGGATGGCTTCGCCCACTCGGACGGCCGAAGGTCCACATCCATGTACACCGTGACGTTGTGATCTGCTGCAGCCTGAAGCAACTGGCGCACGGCAGCCACGCACGAACCCCGGGCCAGCGCATTTCCCGATACCTCGACTGCCCGCACCTTCGACATGTCGACGGCTTCGACATCGGAGGGCGTCAAGTAGATGTCAGCTGGGTCCTCCCGGTAGAAGGACAAGGGGAAGGAATCCGGTGGTTGCACTCCGAGCAGCGCAAGGCTCGTGAGTTTCCCTTCGATGCGTGGAACGAACGAAGTATCGACGCCCTCATCTGCCAGATATCGCAGCACGAAGTCCCCCGTTCGGTCGGTTCCGACCGCCGTGAGCATCATCGTGTCCATGCCGAGGCGACTCGCGCCGATCGCGATGTTTGTCGGACTACCTCCAACCATGGCATCAAATCCCGTGACATCCTCGAACGAAGCGCCGAGGTCCTGGGCGTACAGATCCAGATTCGCCCGGCCGATAGCAACCAGATCGATCATGACGCAACCCAACCGAATGCGATCTTGGTCGCACCGCAGGCCGTGGTCATTGCGAGTTTCTGCATTCGGACGCCGAACTCTAGATCCGACCGGCCACCCAGACCACCGGCCTAGGCGGCAACAGCCGTTGCCGACCGACGACGGTCGACAACGTTGCGAATCGCGAGAACAACGAAGAAGAGAATGATCGGCGTGACGGCGATCGTTGCCGATGCCGAGGTGTCGGCGTGATAGCTCACGATGAGCCCGACAAACACTGACAAGATGCTGAAGACAACGGCGAGGGCCATCATCGCTGGCACCCGTCGCACCACGATCGCCGCCGTGGCCGGCGGTCCCACCAGCAAACCGAATACCAGCAGCGTTCCAACGGTCTGGAACGATCCGATGATGGCAAGGGTGATCAGAAGCAGAAGTGCAGCGTGGGCCAGCCTGGGTCGTAGACCGAGCAGCCTGGCCTTCTGCTCGTTGAACGACAGCACGAGGAACGGCCGGTACAACGCGGCGCTGACCACACCGACAATCGCTACGAGGGCGGCAAGCATGACGATGTCCTGCGACGTCACCCCCAGCGCATCACCGAACAGGATCGTGGTCAGGGAGCCCGTGTAGGACGTCGTTGTCGACACGAGGATGACGCCAATGCCAAGCATGCCGACGAACAGCAGACCGATACTGGTGTCCTCCGAAAAGGTCGTCTGCCTGTGGACGAGGTTGATGCCCATCAGCATGACGCCAGCGGCGCCCAGCGCACCAAGGATCACGTTGAAGTCGAAAAGGACCGCAAGGGCAACGCCGGGGATGATGCCGTGCACGAGTGCGTCGCCGAGGAAGGACATCCCCCGAATGACCACCCACGTCCCAACAAGCGACAATGCGATCGCAGCGAGCGATCCCCCGATCAGGGCTCGCTGCTGGAATGCGAGGTCAAAGGGTTCGAGGAGCCACTCCATGGTGGGACGTTACCCAACCACCAGCGAAGCGGAACACCCGGCCGTGTGTTTGCGCACCATCGAGATCCTGTCCCTCCTCGCCCTGTGCTGGTCTCAGCAACGGATATATAATGAGAATCGTTACCGTTGTCCGAACACGAACCATACCGACACGCGGGGCATCAATGGCACAAGCATCTCTCCACCGCCAGGTAGAGGGGCATCTCAACGAACAGGAAGTTCGCTACACCAAGGGACGCCGCGCCGTGGTGACCGCCTTGGCCGATGGCGATGGGCCGCGCTCTGCAGCCGAACTGAGTGATCAGATCGGAACATCCGTTCCCCTCTCATCGCTCTACAGGACGCTTGCCGTGCTCGAGGGTGCCGATGTCGTAACCCCACACTTCGCAACCAAGGGGCTGGCTCGATACGAGTTGGCAGAGTGGCTCACGGGACACCATCACCACCTGGTGTGTATCGAGTGTGGAACCGTCGAGGACGTCGAGGTCTCAGCACACCACGAGGAACAGGTGACAGCACTCGTCGACAGCATCGCTGCATCGTCTGCGTTCACAGCGACCAATCACGCCCTCGAAATCGAGGGCACCTGCAAGGCGTGCGCATGACGATGGCCGTTGTCACCGCCGATGACCTCGTCGTCGCCTACGGATCCAATGTTGCGATCGATCGATCGAGCTTCTCGATCCCCGCAGGCACGGTCGCGGCGATCATTGGCCCCAATGGATCAGGCAAGTCGAGCCTGCTGAACGCGATCACTGGTTTGATCACGCCGGCTGCGGGAACCATCGAAACGCCCGGCCTGGCTTCTGCAACGGACATCTCCTATGTGCTCCAGACGACACAGGTCAATGAAGCACTCCCCATTTCGGTGAAGGAGGTCGTCTCGATGGGCAGGTACGCGAGCGCTGGCGCCTACCGGTGGCTCGGGCCAGACGACAAGGCTGCCGTTGCCGAAGCCATGGAGCGAATGGACATCACCGACCTTGCAACGAGACATCTTCACGACCTCTCGGGTGGACAACGCCAGCGAGTCTTCGTCGCCCAGGGTCTTGCCCAGGACCACGAGATCCTGCTGCTCGATGAGCCTCTCACGGGCATCGACCTGCCGACCGCCCAGGCGATAGACAAGGTCATCCATGACGAGACCACGCGTGGCTGCTCGGTGATCATGACCACGCACGACCTCTCGGAGGCGCAGGTCGCTGACCATGTGTTGCTGC
>CAJQOW010000259.1 GCA_905480055.1 uncultured Acidimicrobiia bacterium | reverse complement strand
AACTCAGAACTCAAGGCTCATGGCTCAAGGCTGCGGAGCAACTCCGCCTCTACTTCTGCTTACGCCTGCGGCGCTCCGACTCCTGGAGGTGGCGCTTGCGGACCCTGATCGACTCGGGAGTGACCTCGACGAGTTCGTCGTCGGCGATCCACTCGATTGCGATCTCGAGCGACAGGTCCTTGGGAGGTTTCAGCTTGATTGCGTCATCCGTCGAATGGGTGCGGATGTTCGTCAGCTCTTTCGCCTTCGTCGGGTTCACCGTCATTTCACCGGGGCGTGTGCCCTCGCCGATCACCATGCCCTCGTAGACATCAACGGTCGGCCCGATGAACAGTTCGCCTCGCTTCTGGAGGTTGTCGAGGGCAAAGCCTGTCGACTTGCCGATGCGGTCGGCGACCATGGCACCGCCGGTGCGATGTGGGAGCTCCCCTGCCCATGGCATCCAGCCAGCATGGTGCTGGTGGACAAGCGCCGTACCACGGGTTGCCGTCATCAGCAGCGAGCGGAACCCGAGCAGTCCACGCGCCGGAGCTTCAAGTGTGACCACCGTGCGGCCCGTGTCTCCTGGGCGCATGTCGGTGACCTTGCCCTTGCGTGGCGCCACCGCCTGGGTGACGGTTCCGACGTGCTCGTCCGGCACATCGACAACAGCTCGCTCGAGCGGCTCGTGGGGCTGACCCTCGACCTCTCGAATGATCACCTCCGGCCTGCTGACCTGAAGCTCGAACCCCTCGCGACGCATGGTCTCGATGAGCACCGCAAGCTGAAGTTCACCTCGGCCTGCAACTTCAATGACCTCAGGTGACGACGTGTTTCCGATACGGATTGACACGTTGCCGAGTACTTCCTTGTCGAGTCGCTCGCGGATCTGGCGAGAGGTGAGGTATTTGCCCTCCCTCCCAGCGAGCGGCGATGTGTTGACGCCGAGGGTCATGCGAAGCACGGGTTCATCGACCTCGAGCCGCGCCAGGGGCGTTGGGTCGTTCGGGTCTGCGAGCGTGTCACCGATCTCGACTTCTGGGAAACCGGCGACCACGAAGAGGTCGCCTGCGGGACGGTCGGAAACATCGACCCTGCCGAGACCCTCGAAACCCATCAAGTGGGAGAGTCGCCGCTTCAGAGGGGGCTCCTCGTCGTTCGAGTGGCAGAGCGCAACCTGCTCACCGCTGTGCAGCGTGCCCTGCACGACCCGTCCGATCGCGAGGCGACCGAGGTAGTCGGAGGCGTCGAGGTTGGTCACGATTGCCTGGAGTGGTGCGTCCGCATCGCCGGATGGCCCGGGGATCGTGTCGACGATTGCATCGAGCAGCGAGCTGAGGTCGGCGTCTTCGGCAGGCATGCCGGTTCCGGCCATCGTGCGCCCTTCCCTCGCAACAGCAGAGATGATGGGGAATTCGATGTGGTCCTCGGATGCGTCGAGGTCGAAGAACAGCTCATAGACCTCGTCGACAACTGCGTCGATGCGCGAGTCCTTGCGGTCGACCTTGTTGATCACGACCACGGCTGGCAGGTGGGCAGCGAGGGCCTTGGACAACACGTAGCGGGTCTGGGGCATGGGACCTTCAGCCGCGTCAACCAGGAGAAGCACGCCGTCGACGAGGGCGAGCGCACGCTCGACCTCTCCGCCGAAGTCCGCGTGGCCCGGCGTGTCGACCAGGTTGATCTTCGTGCCCTTCCACTCCACCGAGGCTGCCTTTGCGAGGATGGTGATGCCTCGCTCACGCTCCTGATCGTCGGAATCCATGACGCGATCGACCGTCGCCTCATGGGAGGCGAACACACCAGTGGCATTGAGCATCGCATCGACCAGCGTGGTCTTGCCATGGTCGACGTGCGCGATCAACGCGACATTTCGGAAGGGAGCTTCAGACATCGGCGCAAGGGTATGGCGGCGAGCCGCTCTTTCGTCCTCAGCTTGGAATCGTGGCCAACGGCTCCAGCGATCCGTACGCACCCCGCCACAGATCCACGCGCAGCCTCACCAGGTCGCCAAGCGTGGCCGCGTACGAGCGGCCGGTGACCCTGCTGTCTTCGCGGTGTTCCCAGGTAACGCCGATCTCGACTGTGTCGTAGCCAAGCCGACGGCCGAGAACCAATGACTCGACATCAAAGAGCCAGCCGTCGAGTTTGCATCGCGAGAAGATGTCATCGGCAGCCGACGACGTGAACAGCTTGAAGCCCCGCTGGGTATCGGAGATGCCGGGCAACACGGTGGCCCTGATGAGCACGTTCGACACCCGTCCTGCAGTCTGGCGGTGCCACGGTTGTGGATCTACGTTCGCACCCCGGGCCGCTACGGAGGCGATCAGGATGTCAGCGCGATCGGGCGTAGACATGCGCTCGACGAATCGTGTGATCTCGCCGAGATCGGTGGAGCCATCGGCATCCATGAACAGCCTGAGGTCTCCCGATGCTGCGAGCATTCCCTTGCGCACTGCGCAGCCCTTGCCGCGATTCGGCGCATAGGTCAAGAGGCGACTGTCGGCAAACAAGGCGAGATGCCGACGGGCCACGTCGACGGTCGCATCGAGGGAGCCATCGTCGACCACGACCACCTCAACCGGATACGGCAACGTCTGCACGAGTTCGCTCAACTCGTCGAGCGTGCGACCGAGTCGATACTCCTCGTTGTAGCAGGGGATCACGATGCTGAGCTTCTCGGTCACAACCCACGCCCATCTGCAATCGTCACGAGTTCGTGCTTGTCGGCTGTCTCTACCAAACGTCCGAGTCTGCGCCCGGCCCCAAACACGGTCAGGGGCTCCATCGGGTAGGAGGACGCCGGTACATCAACGGACCTAACAAGGGAGAGGAGAAGGACACCCGCAGTGTGATGGAGGTACGCGGTCGAAGGCGTCGCAATCTCGATCGCGTCCTGGTCCTCGTCGTGGCTCTCTGGTCGAACGTGGATCATCGGTACCCCTTGGAGGCTGCGATGACGTCGAGGAAGGCTGACCCATAGGTTTCGAGCTTCTTCTGTCCGACTCCGCTGATCGCAAGCAGCTCGGAGTCCGTCATTGGTTGCACAGACGCCATCTCCTTGAGCGTGGCATCCGAGAACACGACGTAGGCGGGCACGTTCCGGTCGTCCGCAAGCTGACGACGCAGTGCTCGGAGTGACTCAAACAGCTCCTCGCCCTCGGGTTCGAGTTCAAAGTGCTGGCGTTGGCGCGCCGCCCGGGGGGTCGCACGTGTGTGGAGGTCGGCACTGAGATCGGTGCATCGGTCGCATGAGGTTTCGCAGCGGTCGATCGTCTCGCCGAAGTAGCGGGCGAGACCAGCGTGGCGACACCTCTGTGTCTCGGCGTACGAGTACATGAGGCGCACGTGGGACCGCTGGGACGGCTCCGAGTCGGTGCCCGAAATCATCCGCTCGAGCTGAATGACATCAGCCCACGAGTAGAACAGGTAGCAGTCACTGTCGAGGCCGTCACGCCCGGCCCTACCGATTTCCTGGTAGTAGCCCTCTGGCGATTTCGGCATGTCGCGGTGAATCACATACCTGACGTTGGACTTGTCAATGCCCATACCGAACGCAACTGTCGCACACACGACTTCGATATCGTCACGTATGAAGTCATCCTGTACCTGAGATCTCACATCGGGGTCGAGACCTGCGTGGTAGGCGGACGCCCTGATGCCAAGCCCTCGCAAATACTCAGCCGTACTCTCTGCAGACTTCCGGGACAGGGTGTAGACGATTCCACTGTCACCTTTGCGATCGGTGCAGATTCGGCCGATGTAGTCCCTTACCTTGATGGTGCGTCCGTCGTGGTCGCCCTTCTTGAGCGCCTGGAGCTTGAGGTTTGGCCGGAAGAATGAGGTCTGCACGACCTCGGGGTCCACGAGGTCGAGCTGGTCAGCGATGTCCTGACGGACCCGACTGGTCGCCGTCGCCGTCAACGCCAGCACAGGCACGCCGAACCTCGACTTGAGATGCTCGAGCTGCCGATATGCGGGCCTGAAGTCGTGGCCCCATTGACTGATGCAATGGGCTTCGTCGACGGCGATCAGACGAATGTCCGCTTGGTCCAGCACCGATCCGAGCTGTGCACCGAGCCCTTCTGGTGCGGCGTACACCAGTTCGTAGGCGCCGGCCTTGAGTTGCTCGATGCGCTCGAGCCGCTCTTCCGGAGGAACGCTCGAGTTGATGAACGTGGCCGCAATTCCGAGTTCAGTGGCAGCATCGACCTGGTCCTTCATCAGCGCGATCAAAGGCGACACCACCAACGTCGTTCCCCCAACGAGCCTGGACGCCAACTGATAGGTGAGGGACTTTCCCGAACCGGTCGGCATCACCGCAAGGCAGTCCTGCGCGCCGAGCGCAGCCTCGATCACCTGCTGCTGGCCGGGTCGGAACGTCGTGTACCCGAACACATCGTGGAGCTCCGATAGCAACGAAGCCTCGTCGACCTCGACCGCTTCCCTCGGTTCCTTCGGCTCCCACCGAGACGGGACGTCGACAAGCCGTGGCTGGTGGCCGCTGTCTGGTCCGACCTCACCGTCGAGGGTGGCCCAGTACGCGTCGTCGACATCGGGGGTCTCGTTGTCTTCGTTCACGGCGTGCAGCATACGTCGCGGCTGTGACGGTGCGGCACCGCCAGTTGCAGGTGAGGGGACGATCGCGCCATCGCCACCTCAAGCATTCGGGCCTCGGCACCTCAGACCCATCACACGGTCAAGGACTGCATCGAGGCGGACTGGGCGGCCCGGTCGGTACGTTGGCACCGCCCGCTAGTGATGCCTCTTCTTCTGGGTTCCCATTCCCATGTAGATGACACCAAGGGCAATCATCCAGACCATGATCGGACCGAGCGTCACCGACATCGCGACACCCGCACCGACGAACACCACGCCGAGTGCAAAGAGGTCGTCCCCAGAGATCTCGGGTCTCGGTCGGGCCTTTCGGTCTCGCGTCGCAAGCACGGCGACGATGACGATGGCAACGAAC
>CAJQOW010000258.1 GCA_905480055.1 uncultured Acidimicrobiia bacterium | reverse complement strand
CATTGCCTTGAGCGCATCAACCGCACCACCATCAATCGCAAGCACGCCTCGGCAGTCGGGAAGATCGGCCGCCACTGCGTTCACTGTTTCGGCCATCGTCAGTGTCTCGGCAATCGCCAACACGCTGCCCGAATCCTTGATGATCCACCCAACCTGGTCGGGCGAGGATGTCTCGTAGATCGTCGTTGTTGCGGCACCTGCAGCCCAAATGGCGTAGTCGAAGTAGGTGAACTCCATCCGCGTACCGCAATAGAGCGCCACCCGGTCACCCTTCTCCACGCCCCAGGCAACCATGCCAGCAGCGATCTCTCGAACGTTGTCGAGAAGCTCAGCCGTGGACACGTAGGAGAACCCCGCGCCGTCTCGATAGCCGAGGGCATCGTGGTCTGGTGCGGCATCGGCCCGCAACATCAATTGGGTCACCGCGTTGACATTCGGTGCAACCTTGGCACCGCCGGGGGTCGTGTAACTCTGCACTGGGCCTCCTTGACTTGGGGCGATAGTAGATCCCCGGAGCGATACTCGCACGTTGACCCGTGACTAGTCCCGTCGATTACCCAGAAACCATTCTGGGGATCTCGCCACCATTCGCCGATACTCAACGGGAGGGTCGGGTAGGGACCGCGCCTGCATCGGGGGATTGATGCAGGCGCACATCAGTCCGCCCCTGAGCGACTGATAGAGGACACGCATGGCCGAAAACCAAACTCCGGTTTCCGAAGCACCCGGAGAGCCTTCGCCAGGCGGGTCCGAGTGGCGGATCGGGGTGCGCCCGCGGTGTTATCACTGCGAGCGCCTCGCCGTCACGCACAGTCCCGAGAATCGGCCACTGTGCTCCCGGCACGCCAGGCTGCTTCTTGCGCCACGGAAGACCAGCGACCACTGAAGGCATCGCTCCACACCAAACCGTCCCGGATGGCTACCCGGGACGGTTTCGTGCGTTGCGGGGTCTTCATGCCCCACCCATCACCCCGCTGACCCGGTCTAGTGTCGACAGGGTCGAAGGGACCCAACCATGTCGATCAGCAAGATCGTCAGTGCCGACGATGCTGTCTCGGTCATCTGTGATGGCGACGTCGTCGCGTCGTCCGGATGGGGTGGCCATGGTGTTGCCGAAGCGTTGCTCTCGGCGATTGAGCGACGGTTCGTCGAGACAGCCGGCCCCACCGGGCTGACCGTTGTCTGGGCAGGTGGTCAAGGTGACGGCGGTGACCGCGGTCTCAACCACCTCGGGCACACACCGCTCCTCAAGCGTGCAATCGGAGGGCACTACGGCCTCGTCCCAAAGATCGCCGACCTCGCGGTACAGGAGAAGATCGAGGCGTACAACCTGCCCGAGGGTGTGATCCTCCAGCTGTACCGCAGCATTGCCTCTGGAACGCCCGGCGTGCTGTCAACGGTTGGAGTCGGCACGTTCGTCGATCCGCGTATCGAAGGCGGCAAGGTGAGTGCAGCTGCCACCGACGACATCGTTGAACTCACCAAGCGTGGAGACGACACCTGGCTCATCTACCGCGGCTTCCCCATCGACGTAGCCATCATTCGCGGCACGACAGCAGATCCACAAGGCAACATCACCACGGAGAAGGAAGCTGTCAACCTCGAGATCCTCGAGCTCGCTATGGCCGCACGGGCCCAGGGTGGCCACGTCATCTGCCAGGTCGAGCGGGTCGCAGAGTCAGGTTCCCTGGACTCCAGAGACGTCCGCGTCCCAGGGATCCTCGTCGATGCGGTCGTCGTCGCTGCCCCTGAGGAACACGAGCAGACCTGGGACATCCCATATGACCCTGCGATGTCCGGTGAAGTCCGCATCCCCGTCCAGTCAATCGAACCTTTGCCGCTCGATGAACGCACACTCATCGCTCGGAGGGCTGCCCTCGAACTCGCTGCGGACGACGTTGTCAACGTCGGCCTCGGGCTCCCCGAGCTCGTGGGCCGCGTCGCCGGACAGGAAGGCATCCAGGACCTGGTCACGTTCTCTGTGGACACCGGCGTCGTGGGTGGGATTCCGATGAGTGGCTTCGGCTTCGGCGCTGCCGTGAACCGCGAGGCGCTTCTCGACCACGCATCTGCATTCGACTTCATCGATGGAGGAGGCCTCAACAGCGTGTTTCTCGGTGTCGCGGAATGCGATGCGAATGGGAACGTGAACGTGTCCCGATTCGGCGACCGCCTCGCGGGTTGTGGCGGCGCTATCAACCTCACGCAACGAACGAGGAACGTTGTCTTCATGACGACGTTCACCAGTGGCGGCCTGGAGGTCGCCATCGAGGACGACGGGCTCTCGGTGATTCGTGAGGGCCGATTCAGCAAGTTCACCGAAGCCGTGGGTCAGATCACCTTCAGCGCCCAGATCGCACAGGAACGAGACCAGGACGTGACCTACATCACCGAACGATGCGTGTTCCGCCTCGGCTCCAACGGCCTCCTACTCACCGAGATCGCACCGGGAATCGACCTCGAAGCAGACGTCCTGGCCCGGCTGGACTTCACGCCAGAAGTCGGTGATCTCCAACCCATGCCCGCATCGTTGTTCCACGAG
>CAJQOW010000257.1 GCA_905480055.1 uncultured Acidimicrobiia bacterium | reverse complement strand
GCAGCTCCCGACTACTACCTCCACGACACCGTCGTTCCTCGAACCAAGCTCGTGGAGGTGCTCGACCAGATCTACGCCATCGGCGAGCGGTTCGGCATATCGATGCTCAACGTATTCCACGCTGGCGACGGCAACCTGCATCCCCTCGTCGCGTTTGACGCAAAGGAACCGGGTGCTCTCGACGACGTCCTTGCAGCGGCTACCGAGATGGTCGAGGTGTCGATCGCTGCTGGCGGCTCGCTGTCCGGTGAGCATGGGATCGGCGTCGAGAAGCGTGACCTCATGGGCCTTGTCTTCGGGGAAGCTGATCTCGACGCCCAAGCGAGAATTCGAGAGGCGTTCGATCAGCTCGGACTCATGAACCCCCACAAGGTGCTACCGACCGGGTCGCGATGCTTCGATGCGTCGGGGAACGTGCTGCGATGACAGATGAGGCAACGATGCTTGACGAACTCTCCGACCTTGCGTCCGCCGACGACGGAGGGGTGACGACCTTTGCGCCGCGCTCAGTCGACGAGGCCGTTCGGGTAGTGGAGGCGCTCGCCAAGGCTGAGACGACTGCTCTGACCGTGGGATCGGGATCGACCTTCGAAGGTCTGCCAGCTCCAGACGCGGAGCTCAGACTCACGTCCTCGACCTTCGCGGGCATCACCGACTACCAGCCAGACGATCTCACGGTCGTCGTGAATGCTGGCACCACCCTGGCAGAGCTCGCCGCGACCCTCGAGGCCGAAGGCCAGACAGCTGTGCTCCCCGAAACGGACCTGCACCGCACGATCGGTGGCGTTGTCAGCGAGGGCGCGTCTGGGTACCGACGTCTCCGATACGGTCCGACACGGGATCGGGTCCTGGGTGTGACGCTCGTGACGGGATACGGGAAGCGGATTGTCGGGGGCGGTCATCTCGTCAAGAACGTGACCGGCTATGACCTGCCTCGTTTGTGCACCGGATCACACGGCACCCTCGGATTCATCGCAGACGTATGCCTGAAGCTGTGGCCGGTTCCGCCGGTCGCCTTGACGATCGACGTCGATGATGCTGACGAGGCACGCGTACGCGCCTACAAACCCCTTGCAGTGCTCGAGACCGCAGACTCTGTGCAGGTCATGGTTGAAGGGTCCGAGGCCTCCGTTACCGAGGCCGAGCGCACGCTCGGAGGCTCCTCCCGATCCGGGCTCGTCTGGCCGGAGTCACCGTCTGGCTCCGTCACCCTTTCGCTCCGTGTTCCGGCCTCCTCAACAAGCGCGGCCGTATCCGTGGTTCGTGGCGCCAGCGCGGAACAGTTCGTCGCTCAGCACGGCGTGGGTCGTGTCGACGCGAGCTTCGGTGCCTTGTCGCCGGAGTCCTTGGCGGAACTGCGCTCGAGGATCGGCGAGGTCGGTGGCGTTGTGGTGATCACAGGCTGGAACAGCCACGACCCGCTTCCTGATCGCTGGGGGTTTGTGCCGGATGGCAATGAAATCTCAGCCAGGCTGACATCGTTGTTC
Organism: uncultured Acidimicrobiia bacterium; assembly: GCA_905480055.1. The sequence goes on along the minus strand of CAJQOW010000257.1, from coordinate 2,885 downwards.
GATCCGGCCGGTGTCTTCCGCATCGGTCAGCTCCCGGGGGGCCTCTGATGGCGTGGGTGACCGATCATCCGCCGGTGGGGGCCGACCTCGATGCGTGTGTTACCTGCGGGTTGTGCCTCCCGGTGTGCCCAACATTTCGGTTGACGGGAGATGAGTCGGCTTCGCCTCGCGGCCGCCTCGCCGCGATTGCCTCGGTCGGCGACGGATTGGCCACCGTGGACGACAGATTCGACGAGGTGACCTCGTTCTGCCTCCAGTGCCGTGCGTGCGAAACCGCATGCCCCTCGATGGTGCCGTACGGCGAGATCATCGAGGCTGCCAGAGCCGAGTCGGTCGCCCAGCTCCCAACACGCAGCAGCAGGGCGCGGAGGCTTCTCCTTGGCAGGGTGCTCGCGATGCCGTGGATGCTCACGCTGGCGAGCATCGCCATTGTCGTCCTGCAACGAGTGCGGCTTCTGGGAGCACTTCCGGTTGTTGGACGCTCGGCCCGCGGCCTTCGCCCCATTCCCCTCCCGGTTCCGACGGCGAGGGGTGGCGCATGGGGTCAGTCCAAGGGTCCCGAGGTGGCGTTCTTTGTTGGCTGCATCGCTGACCCCTGGTTCTCGGCCACGCACCGGGCATCGATCGAGCTCCTCGTGGCTGCGGGCTACCGGGTGCGAGCGGACGGCGGCCAGACATGTTGCGGGGCCCTTGCTGCCCACGGCGGCTACGCCGATGAGGCCAGACGTCTCGGTGAACGCAACATCAAAGCGCTTGGGTCCGCTGATCTAATCGTCGCGGACGTCGCCGGATGTGGTGCCCATCTGAAGGGATACGGCGCACACGGCCCCGGTGGCGCCGCCCTATCCGAACGCGTGAGTGACATCACCGAAGTGGTGTGGGCTGCCATCGAGGACGGCAGACTTCCGACGCTTCCTCCCAAGGGTGACGTGGTGGCGGTCCAGGACCCGTGCCACCTCGAACATGGTCAGGGGATCACCGAGCAACCGAGCGCCATTCTCCGAGCAGCGGGCTATGAGGTCGTGGATGCCGACCCCGGCGGGCTGTGCTGCGGTGCAGCTGGCGTCTACCAGTTGGAGTACCCGGAGGCATCACACGACCTTGGTGAGGCCAAGGCCGGAAAGGTCCGGGCGACGGGCACGAAGCTGGTCGCCTCCGCAAATGCAGGATGCGAGATGCAGCTCCGGAACGCCCTTGGCGCGGGCTTCGATGTGGCACATCCCGTGGAGTTCTACTGGAAGGCGTGGTCGGCGACCAAGTAGCGGGGCTTCAGATCGCCTTCTCCCACACACCGTATCCAGAAACGTCGCATCCGGTCCGCCTCGCTGCCTGAATCAGCCAGTCGATATCGGCGATCCACATCGAGAACTCGTCTGCGCCACGATTGTTGGCCGTATCGATCAGTGCCCGAATGACGTCATGGGCTTCAGCCTCGGTGGTGTCGATGAGCTGGACCTGGAAGCTCGGTTCGACCGTACCGGTGATGACCCACGAGTTCTCGACTTCCCACAGGTTTCCTGAACGTGCGGCAGTCTCGATGTCCGAATCCCTGAGACGGTGGAACCGCCAACCAGTCCCGATGAGCTGACGCATCTCACGCCCGACCTGGGACGTTGACCACGATGACCGGACGAGCGGGAGATCCTGAACCTTGCCCGGGCGGGTCCGAAGAGGCGATGGTTGACGTCGACCCCCGTTGCCCTCAGGATTCGGTGAGCCAGCGCCGACCGTTCGAGAAGCCCGCACGACCGACACGGCCCGTCGAAAGCCCTTCTTCGTGATGTGTCGAATCGATGCCAGGTTGTCGTCTTCGATCAGCAGCCGCACCACTTGGGCATCGCGATCGCGCGCCCAATCAGTGAGCACATCGGCGAGGTCGCCCGCGATGCCCCTGCCGCGGTAGGCAGGGTGTACCCGTGCGGCGTGCGACCAGACCTCGTGGTCGGTGAGGAACACTGCCCTGGCCAGAGCGACGGGTACATCATCATCATCATCATCATCATCGACAGCGACCATGACCACGCCATCTTCGTCGCCTATCCAGTCCTCGATCATGCTGGGGACGTAGTCGCCCCAATCGAACGTATCGGTGGTGAAGGCGACGATCGCATCGACATCTGAGGGCGTTGCTTCACGCATGCGCATGGGTGGCAGCATATTGCGGTCCCGGCGGGGCGCTACCAGGCGGCGAGATCCCTCGCCTGGGCGATGATGCCCTCGAGGTTCGGCATGACCTGCTTTTCGAGCGACGCCGCAAACGGGAATGCTGGAATGTCCGGGGCGGCATACCGTCGCACCGGTGCGTCGAGCCACTCGAACGACTTTTCCGCGATCTGGGCTGCCACCTCGGCGCCGTAGCCGAGGAATCGATTGTCCTCGTGCACGATCAGCACCTTCGACGTCCGCCGCACGGCTGCTTCGATCGTTGGCCAGTCGAGCGGAGCAAGCGACCGAAGGTCAATCACTGTTGCGTCGATGCCATCCTCAGCCAAGACCTCTGCCGCCTCCACTGCGAAGTGGCACATGGCTCCGTAGGCGATGATGGTGAGGTCGTCGCCAGCCCTGCGCAGCGCAGCCTTGCCAATGGGAACCACGTGGTGCTCCGGAATCGGCCCTGTCGCCAGGCGATAGAGCTTCTTTGGCTCCAGGTACATGACAGGGTCCGGGTCGTTGATCGCAGAACGAAGGAGGCCTGCCGCGTCAGCCGGAGTGGACGGGACGACAATCTTGATGCCCGGCACGTGCGCGTAGAACGCTTCGATCGATTGCGAGTGGTACATGGCCCCGTGGATCCCGCCGCCGAACGGTGCCCTGATCGTCATGGGGAGCACCCATCTGCCGTTTGATCGGTAGTGCGTCCGAGCAAGTTCCGACACGATCTGGTC
>CAJQOW010000256.1 GCA_905480055.1 uncultured Acidimicrobiia bacterium | reverse complement strand
GCGAGCCGCGGTATGTCGTCGACATCGCCCCGAGAGAGCAGACGATCACCATCGGCACCCACTCCGATCTCCTCGTTGCCTCGTGCACAGCGATGGACATGTCATTCACGCATGATCCCGTTACCGACGGAGACCGGGTCCAGGTAAAGGTCAGATATCGCTCCGAGCCGGTGCCAGCTGTCGTGGAGGTCAACGATGGACTGTGGACGTTCACCTTCGAGGAACCACAACCGCGTCCGGCTCCCGGTCAGGCGCTCGTCGCCTACGACGGGGAGTTCGTCCTCGGCGGGGGCACCATCATCGATGTGCGCGGACGTGTCTCAGCGGCGCAGTAGCGTGGCCATCGTTATGGAGGAAGCATGGATGTAGCTGAGCGATATCGCGAGCTCCTCGAACAGGTCAGCGAACACAACTACCGGTACCACGTCCTCGATGCGGCCATCATCGACGACAACGCATACGACCAGCTGTACAGAGAGCTCGTCGAGATCGAGGAATCGAACCCCGACCTGGTCGCAGACGTGTCTCCGACGCGCCGCGTGGGTGGTCCCGTTGACGAGGCCTTCAGCGCTGTTCGGCACCAGCAACGCATGTTCTCGCTCGACAATGCCATGGACTTCGACGAGCTGACGGCATGGAACGACCGTTTGGTCGGAGCGCTTGGTCGCCCCATCGAGGGATACAGCTGTGAGCTCAAGATCGATGGTCTCGCCGTATCGCTCACGTATGAGTCAGGGCGTCTCGTGCGAGCCGCAACGCGAGGTGACGGCGAGGTGGGCGAGGACGTGACTGCCAACGTCCGAACGATCCGATCGGTCCCGCTCGAACTGCGTGGCGAGGCACCCCCAGTGATGGAGGTGCGTGGCGAGATCTATCTCCCCGTCTCCGAGTTTGATGCGCTGAACGAGCGCCAGGCCGAGGCGGGCCTCCGGCCGTACATCAACCCGCGCAACACCGCTGCTGGCTCCGTTCGCCAGAAGGATCCGTCAGCCACTGCTTCTCGGAACCTGGCGGTGTGGATGTACCAGCTTGGGTACGTCGAAGGTGGGCCGACCTTTCCGACCCACACCGACCAGATGGAGTGGATAGCCGAACTCGGCTTGCGTGTGAACCCAGCCAACGCCACGGTTTCCGATTTCGCTTCGGTGGTCGACTACATCAAGGACGCCACGAAGCACCGCCACGATCGCGACTACGAGACCGACGGCATCGTGATCAAAGTTGACGCCCTTGGCGACCAGCAGGAGGTGGGATTCACCGCCCGGTCGCCGAAGTGGGCGATCGCATACAAGCTGCCGCCCGAGGAGAAGACCACCATCCTCAGCGAGATCAGGATCAACGTCGGTCGCACCGGCGCCGTCACCCCCTACGCAGTCATGGAGCCAGTCTTTGTCGGGGGCGTCACCGTAACGAACGCAACGCTGCACAACGAGGGGGAAGTGCAGCGCAAGGATGTCCGGCCCGGCGACACCGTCGTCGTGCGGCGCGCTGGTGATGTCATTCCGGAGGTGGTTGGACCTGTCCTGGAGCTTCGTCCTGCCTCGGCGAGCATCTGGCAGATGCCAGCCTCGTGTCCGTTCTGTGGCAACCCCATCGTGCTGCCGGAGGGGCAGGCAAAGGCGAAGTGCACGGGCGGATTCGAGTGCCCGAGCCGTCTGCGTGAGTACCTGTCGCACTTCGTTTCGAGAGGAGCGATGGACATCGAAGGCATGGGGTACCGCACGATTGACACCTTGCTCAACACCGGTCTGATCGCTGACCCCGCGGACATCTATCGCCTCGAAGTGGATGATCTCCTCCCTCTCGAGGGCTGGAAGGAGACGTCGGCTGGCAACCTCATCGCAGCGATCGAGGGATCGAAGGCGAGACCGCTCGGGAAGCTGGTGTTTGGACTCGGTATTGATCATGTGGGTGGAACGGTTGCGAATGTCCTTGCGGCTGAGTTCAAGTCCACGGCAGCCCTCGCCGCCGCGACCGTCGAAGAGATCTCATCCATCGATGGCATTGGGCCAGAGATCGCAGGCTCGGTTCAGGAGTGGTTCGCTGACCCGGTCAACAGCCATCTTGTGGACCGACTCGGTGAGGCAGGTGTATCACTCGAGGACGACGTGGTCGCCTCAACGCTGCCCCAGAACCTGGTGGGGGTCACCGTGGTCATCACGGGCACGATCGAGGGGTTCACCCGGGATGCGGCGAAGGCTGCGGTCGTGGAGCGGGGCGGCAAGGTGACGGGGTCTGTCTCGTCTCGGACGATGGCCCTGATTGCAGGGGAGAACGCCGGGTCAAAGCTCGCCAAGGCAGAGTCGCTCGGCGTTCCCGTGCTCGATGTGGACGGATTCGTTGCGTTGCTCGATGGCGGATCCGACGTCCTATCGGATTGAGCAGCGACGCGTCGCCACAAACCGCTGGTCCGGTCCCGACGTCCAGCTTCTCGTGCCCGGAGTCGGTCGACTCAGGACCCGCCGGGACCCAGGACGATGGTGAGCTGGAGCGAAACCTCAGAAGCCGGTGTCGTGTCTGTGCCGAGGAGAGCTACCCCGATGAGCAAAGCGATGAGGACAGGAATGATCGCAACCCACTGGGGTGCCGTGACGCCGTCGAGCAACGGCGTGATGAAGCCCACCGTGATGAAGACCACAGCAGCCAGCGGCACTGCGTAGCGGATCAGGTTGTCCACGGCGCTCTGGTCGGCGATGGTGATCGCGATGAGTGTGATCAGGAATCCGCCGGCGATTGTCCATCCGAAGGTACGCAGGGCGTTGTGCGTTGCACGCACCCTGCGCCACAGGAACCCGGAAGCCGCCCCAATGGCAAGGGCCAACAACACCACAGCGAGGCTGTTGCCTGCCGTGCTGTTCGGGCTGTCGAGCAATAGGGCCAACAGCGCAGCAACGATGGCGGCGATGGCACCGGCCACCACCCCAGCGAGAATGGGGTTCCAACTGTCGGGGTCGTAGGTGTAGCTGTCTGTCACGTAGCGCTCCTATTGGATCCGGAACGTCCATACGACGGTTCCGGCATCGATCTGATTAGGCCCGCCTGTGTAGGTGGCCACGACGGTGTGATCTCCTGAGGACCAGATCTCGATCTGTTTCCCGGGGCCTGGCTCGAACTGATGCCTGCCAGTCTCGATGATGCTATCGACTTGTTCGGGAGGAATTGGGATCCCGTCGATCACGAATCGCACGTCGTACCGCGGCTTGAGGTCGATCACCACCTTGACCGGCCGAAGAGCCGTGTCCTGGTCGCCGGGGGAGAAGGACTCCACAGCGTCGGGCAACACTGCTGGATCTCCTGACGGGAGGAACAGAATCGAGGCAGCGACAATGCCGACGAAGGCAAGCCCGAGGAGTAGATACGTGATGCGATAGCCCGTGGTGGTCACGGGCGGGATGCTACGTCGGTGAGCGATGAACGGTACCGTCAGGGTGTGGATCTCAACCCAGTGCTCAGTGAACTCGGTCACTATCCGATTGCCATGGTCGCCAGGCGCGCTTCCGAGCGACGGGAGCGTGGCCTGCCCGTGATTGACTTCTCGATCGGTGACCCAAGGGAACCCACGCCAACATTCATCGCCGACGCTCTGCGCTCGAGCGTCCCTGAGATTTCGCAGTATCCAACGGCGGCGGGCCGCGCTGAGCTCCGCAATGCCATCGCCGCCTACGTTGGACGCAGGTTCGGCGTCACGGTTGATCCCGACTCCCAGGTACTTCCGACAAGTGGGTCGAAGGAGGCGATCTTTTCGACGCCGTTTGCGTTCATTGATCGGGCCGCAGGCGACGTGGTCGTTCTCCCATCGCCCGGATATCCGGTCTATGAACGAGGGGCGATGTTTGCGGGAGCCGATATCCACCGCGTCGTCCTCTCGACCGATTTCGTGATGCGGGCGGCCGACATCCCGCCAGACGTTCTCGGCAGGGCGAAGATGGTGTGGCTGTGTACGCCGCACAATCCCTCTGGCGCTGTCACTTCGCGTGAGGATCTCGCTGCGATGGTCGCAGCGTGCGCTTCGACGGGAACCCTGCTGGCTTCCGATGAGTGCTACTCGGATATCTACGAGGACAGCGCATTCCCCGACGGCCCCGCATCGGTGCTTCAGGTCGCCCCAGAGGGTTGCTCCGGAGTCCTCAGCTACTTGTCGCTGTCGAAGCGGTCAGGGATGACGGGGTACCGATCTGGCGCCATCGTCGGCGACGCCGATGCGATCGCCGCACTCAAGGCACTGCGCTCAACAACCGGCACCGCCTCCGCTGACTTCGTCCAGGCAGCGGCGATTGCAGCCTGGGGTGACGACGGACATGCTGCTGACCGCCGATCGATCTTCACCGCAAAGCGGCAGATCCTCGCCCGCGCGTTCGACGCTGTTGGCATGGAGATCGTTGCGTCTCGGGCCGGTCTGTATCTGTGGGCACGAGTCGGCGACGATGAAGCCGTGGCAGCCAAGCTGCTCGACCATGGGATCGTTGTCTCGCCGGGTCGAGCCTTTGGGAAGGGCGGCGAAGGCTTCATCCGGCTGGCGCTCGTCCCAACTCTGGGAGAATGCGAGGCGGCTGCAGCGGCACTCGAGCACGCGCTCGAATGAAGCCACACGGGATGGAGGAGTCGGTATGAAAGACAAGGCGCTGATCGATGCGGCCTATGCGGGCGAAATCGCCCCCAACGAGGCGGCGGACGCAATCCATCGGACCATCGCAGCCCTCGACAGTGGGTCCATTCGGGTGGCTGAGCGCGTCGATGACGAGTGGGCGGTCAACTCATGGATCAAGGAAGCGATATCCCTGTACTTCCGAATCATGGGCATGGAGACGCTCCACGATGATCCGTTCGAATACCACGACAAGATTCCCCTGAAGTCCGGTCTCGCCCAGGCCAACGTCAGGGTTGTCCCACCGGGCACCATTCGCTACGGCGCATTCTGTGAGCCAGGGGTCATCGTCATGCCCGGGTATGTCAACATCGGTGCGTATGTGGGCGCCGGAACCATGGTCGACACGTGGGCGACCGTCGGATCATGTGCTCAGATCGGCAAGGACGTACACCTGAGCGGCGGTGTTGGGATCGGTGGGGTGCTTGAGCCTCCTGGCGCTCGCCCCGTCATTGTGGAGGACGGGGCATTCATCGGCTCGCGGTCGATAATCGTGGAGGGAACGCTCATCGAGCATGGTGCCGTTATCGGAGCGAACACCACGATCACCGCATCAACCCCGATCATCGATGTGACCGGCCCCGAGCCCGTGGAAATGCGTGGGAGGGTGCCAGCGAACAGCGTCGTCATCCCCGGCACGAGGGCCAAGGACTTCCCTGCAGGCACCTACCAACTCCAGTGCGCACTCATCATCGGTCAGCGGACCGAGTCCACGGATACCAAGACCTCCCTCAACGACGCTCTCCGCACCTTCGAGGTGCAGGTGTGAGCGTCATCGACACCCTCGCCGAGATCATCAATGTGCCGTCCGTAACGGGCGACGAGGACGCCCTGTGTTCGATGCTCGAAGGTCGGTTTGTTGATCGTCCTACTCAACGCATACTCAACTCCCTCGTCGTTGGTGCGCCGACGGATGGAGAGCCGTTCTATGTGTTGTACGGCCACCTCGACACGGTCCCGGAGCAAGGCGACCCGAAGGCACGGATCGAAGGGGACCGCCTTGTCGGGCTCGGTGCATCCGACATGAAGGGCGGTGTCGCGGTGATGATCGACCTCCTCGAGGACGCGTCGCTCACGACCGCCTACGACGTCGTGTACGTGTTCTACGGAGCAGAGGAAGGGGCAGCAGCGGACAACGAGCTCGGTCCGGTGCTCGATGCCTTCCCATGGCTAACCGATGCGGCGTTGTCCATCGTGCTCGAGCCGACGGACCTCAATGTGGAGATTGGGTGCAACGGTGTGTTGAACGCCGACGTGATCTTCCGGGGGAAGAGCGCCCACTCTGCACGACCGTGGCTCGGCGAGAACGCCGTCACCAAGGGGGGAGAGTGGCTGGCCAAGCTGCATGGAATGGAACCCGAGCTCGTTGATATCGGTGGGTTGGAGTATCGGGAGGTGTTCTCGGTAACGAGGGCTGAGGGTGGAATCGCCAACAACATCATCCCACCCGACTTCACGATCAACCTCAATCACCGCTTCCCTCCGATCTACTCGATCGCTGAGGCGGAGCTACGGCTTCGAGATGTCACCGCCGAGGCGGACGAGATTGTCATCAAGGATCGAGCACCGGCAGGTGGGGCAGCTCCAGACGATGTTCACGTTCAACGCTTGGAGGCGATCTGTGGGGGCCAGCGGCAGGCAAAGCAGGGGTGGACCGACGTGGCACGCCTCACAGAACGCGGTGCGGTTGCGGTGAACTACGGGCCCGGCATCGTCGCCCAGGCCCACCAGGTCGGCGAGTACGTACCGATTGCGAACGTGCAAACCGCATTCGACGTCATGCGCAGGTTCTTGTCGGCGGATTGAGCGCCTTCGCCAGAATCCATGATCTCTCGCCGATTAACGGTCGCTACGATCCGTGTTTTGCTCGACCTACCCAGCCGATAGTGAGGATCCGTGAGCGCACCATTCGACCTGTCCCAGACCGATGAGTTACTTGCGACAACGAGGGCCGTCCGCAAGCGGCTCGACCTCAGCCGTCGCGTCGATCGCTCCGTCATCACCGATTGCATCGATCTGGCCTCGCAGGCCCCAACGGGCTCGAATCGGCAGGGTTGGCGTTGGATCGTCATCGATGATCCAGACCTGCGGGTTGGGCTCGCCGACATCTATCGGAGGGGAGCATCTGGCTATCTCGCCAAGGCGCTCGAGGCTGCTCGTGCACGAGGCGATGCGCAGAGCCAACGAGTGTTCGAGTCGACGCTCGTCCTGTCTGACACGATGGAGGACGTACCGATGCTCGTCCTCCCGTGTATCGAGGCAAAGGGTGCGGATAGGCCGCTGCCCGCTGTCGACTGGTCTGGCCTCTACGGAAGCATCTATCCGGCCGTGTGGAGTTTCCAGCTTGCCCTTCGAGCCCGCGGTCTCGGATCCACCCTCACCACGTTGCACCTACGTCACGCGCACGAGGCTGCGGAGCTGCTCGGCCTTCCAGAGGGCCTGATGCAGGTTGCCCTACTACCCGTGGCCTACACGATCGGGACCGACTTCAAGCATGCTGCACGGCCACCGGCGGACGAGATCACTCACTGGAACCGCTGGTAGCCGATCGGTGCTCACGAATCGAAGCCAGTTGCCCGCGCCTCGGCCTGCTGCCTGTCCGTGACAGGGTCGAGGCTGAGGGCGGGAAGTATCACTTGGACCAGCGGGCCCACGCCGAAGGCAAAGATCACGGTGCCGATTCCGACCGTTCCTCCGAGCAGGTACCCGATCACGAGCACGGTAACTTCGATGACGGCCCGTGCGAGGCCGATGGGTACTCCCTTCTTGCCGAGTCCGGTCATCAGCCCATCTCGTGGACCGGGGCCGAGGCCAGCTCCGATATAGAGACCAGTCCCGATGGCGATCACGAGTGTGCCGCCGAGGAGGAGCACCCACCTCAGCCATAGCTGGGAAATGGTGTCCGGTACGAACAGCAGGGTCACATCGATCACGATGCCGATGAGGACGACATTTGCCACGGTGCCGATGCCGGGGCGCTCGCCGAGCGGAATCCACAGCACGAGTACCAACGCTCCGGTGATGATGCCGACGGTCCCCAGCGGGATACCTGTCTTGAGTGAGATCCCCTGATGGAGAACCTCCCAGGGAGAAAGACCCAGATCGGACAGCACCATCATCGCAATTCCAAGACCGAACAGGACGAGGCCGACGATGAGTCTCGGAAGACGTCGCATCAGTTCGGTTCGGGACGGAACGGGGAGCATCGGGCAACGGTAACGGCAACGGTGTCTCGGTCTCGCGCTTCGGTAGCATCCCGCCCATGCCAGTTGACATCGACATAGCCAAGGTCGCGAAGCTTGCCAGGCTCGCACTCACCGAAGAGGAGCTCGACCAGTACGGAGGGCAGCTCGCGGACATCCTCGAGCATGCCGAGCGCGTGCAGGCGCTCCCTACCGACGGAGTTGAGCCAACATCGCATCCTGTCCCCATGGTCAACGGATTCCGACCCGACGAGACGGGCGAGTGTCTCGAACCGTCGAGTTTCCTGTCTGAGGCTCCGGACGCCCAGGATGGCCAGTTCCGCGTCCCGAGGATTCTGGGCGAATGACGGATCTCGCAGACCTCACCATCGCCGAGGCCGGGCGCGGGTTGCGCTCGGGCGCATTCTCGGCAGCAGATCTCCTCGAAGCAGTGAGCACGAGAGCGGCCATCACCGAGACCCATCTTCACGCATACCTGACGCTGGATCGGGAGGGCGCGGCGAGCGCTGCGCAAGCGGCAGACGAAGCGTTTGCTGCTGGACAGGACGCAGGCCCCTTGCAGGGCATTCCCATTGCCCTCAAGGACAACATGTGCACGAAGGGTGTGGACACGACGGCCTCATCCAAGATCCTCGCCGGATGGAAACCGCCCTACGACGGAACAGCGGTTGCTCGGCTCCGCGAGGCCGGTGCTGTGATCACGGGGAAGACCAACCTCGATGAGTTTGCGATGGGATCGTCGACAGAGAACTCGGCATTCGGAACGACCCGCAACCCGTGGGACACCGACCGCGTTCCCGGGGGATCCTCGGGTGGTTCCGCTGCCACTGTCGCAGTCGGGTCTGCCTTTGGCGCCTTTGGCAGTGACACGGGTGGTTCGATTCGCCAGCCAGCCGCCCTTACGGGGACTGTCGGCATGAAGCCCACCTACGGTCTCGTATCGCGATACGGGCTCATTGCCTTCGCCTCGTCGCTGGACCAGATCGGTCCGTTTGCAAGAACCGTCGAAGATGCGGTGCTGCTGCTCGATGCGATCGCCGGCTGGGACTCGTTCGATGCCACGAGCATCAACGCACCTGTCCCCGATTTCGCCCGCTCGCTCGATGCTGGGGTCGAGGGCCTGCGGATCGGCGTGGTGAGCGAACTCACCGGCAATGGCATCGATGCCGAAGTCCTGGCGGCGACCACGGCGATGGCAGACAAGCTTGCGGGTGCAGGAGCTTTCGTATCCGACGCCTCGCTCCCGTCGACGGACTACGCGCTGTCTGCGTACTACCTCATTGCGCCGGCCGAGTGCTCATCCAACCTGGCGAGATTCGATGGCGTGCGCTACGGCCACAGGGCCGACGTCGAGGGCACGACCGAGGACATGATGAGTCACAGCCGTTCGGAGGGCTTCGGTCCAGAGGTCATCCGGCGCATCCTGCTTGGCACGTACGCGTTGTCTGCTGGCTATTACGACGCTTTCTACGGCCAGGCGCAGAAGGTTCGCACGCTCGTGCGCAACGACTTCGCCAAGGCATACGCAGACTTCGATGTCCTGATCTCCCCGACGAGTCCGACGACGGCCTTCGCTGTGGGGGAGCGAGCACAGGATCCGATCGCCATGTACTACTCGGACAGCTGCACCATCCCATCGAACCTGGCAGGCGATCCTTCGATTTCCGTCCCGGTGGGGGTCGACAGCGGCGGTCTTCCGATCGGCTTCCAGATCATGGCCCCATCGCTGGCGGAGGAACGTCTCTTCCAGGTGGCAGCCGAGGTTGAACGGCTGGCCGGCTTCGACATGCGGGCATCGCTCGCTACCTCGGAGGTGACGGCACCGTGAGCGCCTTCACACTTGCCGACGGGTGGGAAGCCGTGATTGGCCTGGAGACCCACGTTGAGCTTTCGACGAACTCGAAGATGTTCTGTCGGTGTCCTGTGGATGTCGAAGGCGAGCCGAACACCGCGTGCTGTCCTGTGTGCCTCGCCCTACCCGGCGCCCTGCCCGTGCCGAACGAGAAGGCGATCGAGGGGATTGTGATGATCGGACTCGCCCTCGATTGCGAGATCAACGAGCGGTCGTTGTTCTATCGGAAGAACTACTTCTACCCGGACCTCCCGAAGAACTACCAGATCAGCCAGTACACCTTCCCCGTCTGTGAACACGGCTCCATCGACATCGACGTTGACGGGAGCCCCACCACCGTCGGGATCACCCGTGTCCACATGGAAGAGGACACAGGAAAGAGCACCCACGTTGGAGACGGCGGTGGACGGATCCACGATGCGGATCACACCTTGTTGGACTTCAACCGTGCCGGTGTGCCGCTCGTTGAGGTCGTCACCGAGCCCGACATCCGCTCGCCGGAACAAGCCAGGGCGTACGGTGCGGAACTCCAGCGGATCGTGCTTGCGTTGGGCGTGTCCGACGCGAAGCTCGAAGCCGGGTCGATGCGATTCGATGCGAACGTGTCGGTACGCAAGATCGGTGATCCCGAATTCGGGACGCGCACCGAAACCAAGAACGTCAACTCGCTTCGCAGCCTGCAGCGAGCCGTCGCCTACGAGATCGAACGGCAGATCGCTGTCCTCGAGGATGGCGGATCCATTCACCAGGAAACTCGGCACTGGAACGAGTCCACGGGAAAGACCGCCGCAATGCGGTCCAAAGAGGAGTCAGAGGACTACCGCTACTTCCAGGACCCTGACCTTCTCCCGCTGTCGGTGTCCCAGGAGTGGCAGGCCAGCATCAGGGAGACGATCCCCGAGCTTCCCGCCGCACGGCGGGCCCGCTATGTCGCTGCCGGCGCCGATCTTGTTCCTGCCGAGCTTCTTGCCGACAGCGAAGGGCTGTCCGATCTGTTCGAAGGCGCAGTCGCCGCTGGAGCTGATGGGCGAACCGCCGCGATCTGGCTGACTGGCGACGTGGTTGCGCACCTCCGACGGAACGATCGTGATGTTGCTGAGTCGTCGCTCGCAGCGGCGCATCTTGCCGACCTCACGGCGATGGTCGATGCAGGCGAACTCTCGTCTTCGGCCGCCAAGGAGGTCCTCGTTGCAGCGATGGACGACGGCGGCGATGTTCGGGCGATCGCCGAGGAGAGAGACCTGATGCAGGTGTCTGATGTCTCGGCAATCGAGGACGCCGTCGACTCGGTGCTGGCCGAGAACCCCGACGCTGTAGCAAAGATCGCATCAGGTGACATGAAGCCGATCGGATTCCTGGTTGGCCAGGTCATGCGGGTGACGGGAGGCAAAGCCGACCCCAAGGTCGTCCAGCAGGTGTTGCGGGACCGGACCGGCTGAACCTTGCACACGCGGGCAACTCAGCCCGTGTTGCGCAGTCCTGAGGCGAGGCCGTTCATGGTGAGCAGGAGCGCCCGCTGGAGCGTTGGATCTGCAATTTCGGCATCCCGCCAGCGCCTCAGCAATGAGACCTGGAGATAGCTGATCGGATCGAGATAGCGATCCCGAACCTCGAGGGTGCGCTTGAGTGCCGGATCCATCTCGACCAGTCCACGCTGGGTGATTCGAGTGACCAGATCCACGGTGCGTGCGTGCTCGGAGCGCACCACGTCGAAGACATGGGCGTGCTCCTGATCCGACAGCGCGGCATATCGGGCTGCAATGGTCAGATCGGTCTTCGCCAGGGTCATCTCGACATTCGACAGGAACGTCCTGAAGAAGGGCCACCGGTCATACATGCTGATCAGTTCATCGAGCCCGAAGGCATCGATGGCAGCTTCGAGACCTGTCCCGACGCCGAACCACCCGGGCACGATCTGTCTTGATTGGGTCCAGCCAAAAACCCAGGGGATGGCTCGGAGTCCGGCGATGGAGAATTCCGATGATCCTGGCCGGCGTGCCGGACGCGACCCGATGTTCATGTTGCCGAGTTCCTCGACGGGAGTTGCGGCCAGGAAGTAGGGAACGAGGTCTGGCGAGTCGATGAGGTTCCTGTATGCCGCAAACGCCGTGTCGGAAACCGTGCCCATCACGGTGTCCCACCGGTCGAGGACTTCGTCTGATTGGCGGGACCTGCGGTGGAGGAGCGAGGCCTGCAGCGTTGCCGCAACCGTGAGTTCGAGGTTTCGGCGGGCGAGCGACGGCAGGGCGTACTTGTCCGAGATGACTTCGCCCTGCTCGGTGATCTTGATGGATGCATCGACGGTGCCCCATGGCTGGGCAAGGATCGCTGCCTCGGTTGGCCCGCCGCCGCGTCCCACGGTTCCGCCACGACCGTGGAACAGTCGCAGCTCGATGCCGTTCGCCTTGGCGAGGTCCCGGAGGTCTCGTGACGCCCGGTACAGCTCCCACTGGCTGGTCGCGATGCCAGCATGCTTGTTGGAGTCCGAGTACCCGAGCATGACCTCTTGGATGTCACCTCGGAGCTTCAGGTGTTCTCGATAGGGCTCGATCGCCAGCAGTTCGCCGAGGAGCGTTCCTGCGTTCCGCACTTCGTCGATTGTCTCGAACAGTGGGACGAATCCGACCCTGGCAACCTCGGCTCCGGTGTCGATGAGGCCGGCCTCGCGGGCGATGACCATGGCGGCAAGGATGTCTGCGGGCCCACGAGTCTCCGACACGATGTACGACTCGATGACCTCGATTCCGTAGGTGTCATGGGCAGTGCGAATGGCATTCATGGTTGCCAACGTCGACGCCTCTTCCCCGTCGAGAACCACCGCTGGAGATGTAATCGGCCTCCGTCCGGCCAGCTCGCGACTCAGGACGACCGTCGAGTCATCGTCGGCCTCGTAGGTGATGCCGACCGTCTCGTACAGGGCTGAAACGGTCCGGTGCAGCTTGCTTGCGTGCTCACGAACGTCCATGGTTGCCAAGCGGAATCCGAATGCGGCTGCGAGGTGGATGAGCTTGCTCACAGAGCCGCGAGCAAGCACTTGGCCGTTGTTCTCCTCCAGCGACCGGCGAATCACGAGCAGGTCGTCGATCAGCTCACCGGGCGAGGAGTACGCAACGGTAGGACGCGGCGCCAACCCTGCCTCGAAGGCGGCGAGGGTGCTTTGAAGCTTGTGGTGTATGAAGGCGAGCTTCTGGCGGTACGGCTCTCCTGCAGACAGCGCCGTGAATCGCGAGTGGACGTCCGGGAACTGGTCGGCATCAGATGCAAGCGTTGACCTGAGTTCGTCGCTCACCGCAACGATGCGATCCGACGGTGAGAGCTCAGCGGCGAGATCCTCGACGCGCGCGGTGAGGTTGCGCAATGCATGGACATGCTGGATGCGCAGTACGTCGAGCGTGACCTGGGGTGTGACGTTCGGATTCCCATCGCGATCGCCACCGACCCACGAACCGAAGGTGAGCGGCACTGCAGTGGGCGGCATGGTGACGCCCAGAGTTGCCAGCTGGTATTCGAGCTCAGCGTAGACCTCGGGCACGGGTCCATCGAAGAGCGCATCGAAGAAGTGGATCACCGATCGCGCCTCGTCCGCAGGGGTGGGGCGCTCGACGCGCAGCTCGTCGGTCTGCCACATGGCGTCGATCAGCTCAGCAATCCTGCGCGTTGTGCGTTCGCGTTCGGATTCTGTTGCAGATGGCGACCGCACGTCACGCAGCAGTGAGGCTATCTCGATGGTTTTGGCCTGCACCGACCGCCGAGCGGCTTCGGTTGGATGGGCTGTGAACACGGGCCGCACGGACAGGCGGTCTGAGATTGCCTGAATCTGCGAAGTCTCGATGTCTGCGGCTTCGATCAGATGTGCAGTTGCTGCGAGGTCGGTCGGAAGCTCTGCGGTGTCGTACCGATGCTCCTGTTCCGCCACGTTTGCGAGGGCAAAGAAGGTTGAGAATGCGCGGACGAGTTGGATCGTTCGATCGAGGCTGGTGTCGTCGAGCAGTGCCTCCAGCGCCTCGGCAGCCGTTGCTGCCGCGGAGGGGTCTGAGGAGTCACGTACGAGCTTGGTGAGGTGACGCACCTCTTCGACGAGGTCGAGGAGTTCCTGACCGTGTTGACGCACCAAGGTTTCGCCAAGTAGCCCTCCGAGGAGGCGCACGTCGGCGCGAAGGGGTGCGTCGAGGGTTTCGTCTGGAGCGGCCACCGAAAGAGGGTACCCGCGTTGTGACTCGGCCCGGCCACGCCGACACATTCCCCGTGTGCCTCTAGGTTTGCGTCATGTCGTTCATCCTCGACGTCCTCAGCGATGCGTGGTCCTACCTGACCGGGTCTGCTGACCAGCTCGGCGAGATCGTGCTGCTCACGCTGGCTGTGTCGTTGTCTGCCACGGCCATCGCCGCTGTCGTCGGTGTACCTGTCGGAGTGCGGCTGTCGAGGGCGCGATTCACCGGAAGATCCGCTGTCATCGCAGTTGTCAACGTCGGTATGGGGATACCGCCCGTGCTTGCAGGCCTGTTCGTGTTGCTGCTCCTGTGGGGCGAAGGACCGATTGGGGGGCTGGACCTGCTGTTCACGCCGATGGCAATGGTCATCGTCCAGACCCTGCTGGCCCTTCCCATCGCCATCGGCCTCACAGCGGGTTCGGTCTCGGGGTTGTCCCGCTCGGCAGACGAGCAGATACGGGCGCTGGACCTGCCGGTCCTCGCTGAGACGCGCCTCCTCATTTCTGAGGTTCGAGTTGGCGTGATCGCCGCAATTGCGGCCGCGTTTGGGCGTGTCGTTTCCGAGGTCGGGGCCGTGATCATCGTTGGCGGAAACATTGCAGGAGAAACCAGGGTGCTGACGACAGCGATCGTGCAGGAGTCTCGCCAGGCGCGTTTTGGGGCGGCTGTGGCGCTGGGTTTGGTACTGCTGGGCATTTCGCTCGTGGTGAACATTGGATTGACCTGGATGCAAGGCTGGGGGAAAGAGGATGTCTGAGAGACTGGTGTTTCCGTCGCTTCGGTATCCCGCTGATGGCTCCGTGCTCGACGGCGTGACTATCGCTGTTGGGTCGTCTGATGCGGTAGCGGTGTTCGGACCGAACGGGGCGGGGAAGTCGACGCTGCTCAGGATGATCGCAGGCACAGCACCCGACGTGGAGCGGGACCAACGGGTTGCCTATCTGCCGCAGTCGCCGCACCTGTTCCGAGGTACGGGCCTGTCGAACCTTGACCTCGGTTCCGGCGATACCGCCTGCGCCATCGATCTCGCTGGAGAACTTGGGGTTGGCGACATCCTCGACAGGGACATTGCACGCCTTTCTGGCGGCGAGCGCCAACGCGTTGCCTTGGCGCGCACACTTTCTGGCTCTGAGCCCCTTGTTGCTCTCGATGAGCCCCTGGCCCCCATCGATCACGCAGATCGCTCGATGGTCGCAGGAGTGATCAGGAACGCGACGGCATCTCGGGCCTTGCTGTGTGTGACACATTCGATTGAGGTTGCGGCAGCGATTGCGGACGAACTCATCCTGATGGACGATGGGCAGATCGTCCAGAGAGGTCTCGTGCACGACGTGCTGGCCCTTCCTGCCGATGAACGCGCCTCGGAGCTGGTCGGGATCAGCAATGTGGTTGCCGCCACAGTTTTCGATCGGTCAGGGGATTTCGCCGTCGTCGACCTTGCCGGCGTGTCGCTTGTAGCGATGGCGCGGGCTGCGGTCGGGACTGAGGTGGTGCTGCGGATTCCGGCAGAATCGATTGCCGTGCTCACGGAGGCACCGCACGGGTCGTCGTATCGCAATGTTGTCGAGGGCACGGTCGAGGCGATGCTGCCACGGGGTGCGCTCGTGGAGGTTGCACTCGTTGGCACCCCAGGCCTCGTTGCCCTCGTCACTCCGGGCGCAGCTGATGCACTCGAACTCGAACCCGGCTCCCAGGTGTGGTTCGGCGTCAAGACAGCAGCTATCTCGGTGATTGCCGAGCGATGATGACGCGAGTCGGCATCGTGATCGCCGCGTTCGTGGTGTTGCTTGGTGCGTGCGCTGGACCGAGCGGTGACCGCGTGGTGGTGGCGGCGGGCACGACCCTTGTGGACTCTGGATTCATCGAGGTGGTGGCTGCGGCGTACGAGGCCGAGGTGGACGGAGTTGATGTTGCCGTCGTGGCACTCAGCTCGGCGGAGGCGTTCGCCTACGCCGACGCAGGAAACGCCGACGTTGCCATCACCCACGAGCCCCAGGAGCTAGGGACCTTCCTCGCCACCCACCCAGAGTCTGTCACGTTCGTGCCGTTTGTGAGCGAGTTCGTGTTGGTTGGTCCTCCGGCATTTGCCGATACCGCCGAATCCGTGGTTGAGGCGTTCGCGTTGGTTGCCGCGTCCGGGTTCCCCTTCGTGAGCAGGGATGACGGGTCGGGCACCCATGCCAGGGAACAGACCATCTGGGCAGCGGTGCCGTATGTTCCCAATACCCAGGAGTGGTATACCAGAACCGGCTCTGGCATGGCGTCGACGCTGCTCCTCGCATCGCAGCGCTCGGCCGTCACCCTCGCCGAGCGAGGTGCGTATCTCGCCGTAGCGGCCGATCTATCGCTCGAGGAGATATCGGTCGAGAGCCGCAGCATGCTCGAGAACCCCTACGACCTCACCGTCACTGACATGGATGACCCGTTTTCGATGGCATTCGCCGAATGGATGAAGGGCTCGAGCGGCAGGAGTGCCATCGAGCAGGCCAATCAGCAGCTGTTTGGAACCCAGGTGTATCGGGTGCCGTAACCTCCCCGCAACAGGCTGACCGGGCTGGGTGAACCCAGATGCGACCGAGGAGTAGGAACTGATGGGCCGACCACAGGTGATCGTGGCCGAAGCGATCTCGCAAGAGGGTGTCGATACCTTGCGCGGTTCGGCAGAGGTGGTGGACCTCGTCGGTGCCACAAGGGAAGAAGTGCTGGCCGCGATGCCAACAGCGTCGGCGATCATTGTGCGATCGGCAACGACCGTTGACAGGGAGATGATCGAGGCAGCCCCAGATCTCGCCGTTGTCGGGCGTGCAGGAATCGGGACCGACAACATCGACCTCGAAGCAGCAACCGAACAAGGCGTGATGGTGGTGAACGCTCCGAACGCCAACACCATTTCGGCAGCCGAGCACACGATGGCGCTCATTCTCGCCCAGGCCCGGAGGATCGCTGAGGCCGATCGGAGCCTTCGCGAGGGTCGATGGGACCGCTCGAAATTCCAAGGCGTCGAACTCCACGGAAAGACGCTTGGCATTCTTGGCCTCGGCAAGATCGGAACGCTCGTTGCCCAACGTGCGTCGGCATTCG
>CAJQOW010000255.1 GCA_905480055.1 uncultured Acidimicrobiia bacterium | reverse complement strand
GTTCGGCCAACGGCGAGCGAAGTCGCGAGGTCTGCCCACGAGGATGCTGCCGGGATCCGCATTGATGAACAGCTTGGGGAGGTCGTTGGTCGAGAACCACCTGCTGTAGGCAGCCACGATCTCGTGGGTGTCGGTCGGCTTGCCGTCAATCGGGATCTGCCGCGGCCACGTCAGCGTCGGCCTCCGACCCTCGCCGGGCTCCGCATAGGGCGCGCGATACGCCTCCATCTCTTCATCCAACAGGTCCCTGATGATCGAAGCTGGCAGTATCCGCTCGACAAACACGTTTTTGTCGAGGATGAGCCCCTCGCCCGCATTTGAGCGCATCGCCTCGAAGATGGGGCGCGCCGCCTCCGGCCAGTCGTTCCACGTCACCGGAGTCACGATGGCCTCCATGTAGGCGATGGCGTGGACGCGATCCTGGTTGCGATACGCCCAGTCGAACCCAAGTGCGCTTCCCCAGTCGTGCACCACAAGTGTGACGCTGTCGCCGAGGTCGAGTTGGTCAAGCAACCCATCGAGATACTCGCGGTGCTGGACGAACGTGTAGGACGATGGAATGCTCACAGGCAGCTTGGCCGAATCCCCCATCCCGATGAGGTCCGGAGCGAGGCACCGGTATCTGTCCGAGAGGTGGGGAATCACGTTTCGCCACAGATAGGACGATGTCGGGTTGCCGTGGAGGAATACGATCGGATCGCCCTGCCCCTCCTCGACGTACGACATCTCGAGACCCTTGACCTCAACTGTCTTCTTGTCCATCGGTACCTCCCAACCCCATCGTACTTGCCGGCCCACGGAGGTTCCGCGTCGCCAGAAGATGCAAGAATCCACAGATGGCCACAGTGACATTCGGCATGGGCATCAATGGAGCCTCCCGGGCCACCGGCACGACGGTCGTGATCGACACATTCCGGGCATTCACCACCGCGGCTGTCCTCTTCGACGCAGGAATCGACAGCTTGTATCTCGCCGAGTCCCTCGACGAGGCCCGTCAGTTGGCAGGCGACCTTGGTGGACTCCTGTGCGGCGAGGACGACGGGCGACGACCACCCGACTTCGATCTCTCGAACTCACCACTTGAGGCGTCGGAGCGTGTTGACCTTGCAGGGCAGACAGTGGTGCAGCGCACATCCTCGGGAACGCGGTCCGTCGTGGCCGCCCTGCGGGCGGGCGCACACCCGGTGTTCGCTGCAAGCTTCGTCGTCGCCTCTGCGACTGCGGCCGCGGCCAGCACCGGAGGTGCAGTCATGATCATCTCCGCAGGCCTCCATGGCACCGAGCCAGCCGACGAGGACGACCTGACCGCACGATTCATCGCCGACACCATCGACGGGTCCGTACCGGACGCCCACACCGCCGAACGCATCCGGACCTGTGACCGGGCCGTGACGCTGATGCGGGCACCCTGGGCGCATCCCGGTGACGTCGTCATTGCTGGGGACCTCGACCGGTATCCGTTCGCCATGGAGGCGGTCACCGATGCTGAAGGACGGGTACAACTGATTCGCTCGGCTAGCTGAGCGCATCAACGCCACGGCCGAAGCGGGCCGTAGGTGACTAGTCCGATGAGAGTTTCGGCAAACCATTCTTTGAAAACTGCATCTCCAGCCGATACTTGACACATGGCCAGGGAAACCTGGCGGCACGGAAAATGGAGAGTCAACCTTGTCGACGCAGAACAACACACAGCCGATTGCACAGATCGGCACCGGAGAAGAGCTGGCTGAAGTCATCGAGCTTCCCAGCGCCGACATTGAGTCCTTCTACCAACGCAACAGTGGATCGCTCCCGAAGTCCAATGCAGGAATCACCGAGGCACACCGCCGATCGGATCTTCCTCGGCCAGAGAACACGGACAAGGACCCCCTCGGGGACAAACTCCGCAGGCTGTTCCGGCGCTAGCTCGCAATTGATGTTGCATTTCCGAACGAATAGCTCAAGGAGCGGCGCGACCGTGCCGATGTGTGGGCCATGAAGCTGTTCAAGCGAAGCACCTCCGACGAACGCAGCGTCGACAGGGACCATGACGAGGCGGTCAACAGTCGCATGAAGTCCGTCCTGTCCCGTGAGACCGATCACGATGATGCGTTTGCCGTGGAGCAGCGTCTCCGCAACATGGTGTACGGCACCAACAAGAAGTAGCCGAACCTCGGCCCGTTTCTTCGTTCCCGGCCTTCCGGTCGGGATCGCCCGCGCCATAGGATCCCATACTCTCTGAAGTCGGACACCCACCGTACGTTGTCAACCGTGACTGCATGGCCTACACTGGTCGTGGGCGAACTATGGAGGAAGGACATGGGACTGTCCGCACGTGAAGTGCAGGATCGGAAGTTCTCGACGAGCATGCGCGGCTACGACCGCACCGAGGTTGATGAGTATCTCAACCAGATTGCGGATCACCAGGCACATCTCGAGGAACGACTGACGATTGCCGAGGCGAAGGCCAGCAAGGCGCAAGAGAACTACGACCGATTGAACGATGTTCTCGAAACGAAGCTCGCAGAAACGCACGAGGCCCGTACGACCATCCTCGCCGAGGCCCGCAAAGAGGCTGAGACGATCATCGCGACGTCACAGCAGGTCGGCGAGCCCGTGGACGACCCTTCTGCAGTGTCCGCCGGTGCCGCCATCATCGCCGAGGCTGAGAACAAGGCCGAACTGCGAATGAAGCAGATCGAGTCGCTCCACGAGCAGTCGCTCCACGAGGCAGAAGAAACCGCTCGCCAGGCGCAGCAGGCC
>CAJQOW010000254.1 GCA_905480055.1 uncultured Acidimicrobiia bacterium | reverse complement strand
GCGAGATCAGGAGACGGCTCGGTCTGCCTCATCGGCGTCGGCAAGATGCTTGCTGCTTGCCATGACGCCGCCGAGCTCCTCGCTGCGGAGGGGGTCGAGGCGACTGTATGGGACCCACGCCTGGTCAAGCCGCTCGATCCGGAGATGATCGCCGATGCGGCCCGACACGATCTGGTGGTGACGGTCGAAGACGGTTTCCGTCAGGGCGGCGCAGGCACAGCAATCGAGACAGCGCTGCGGGACACAGGCTCCGATGTGACGATCGAGGTACTCGGCGTTCCGATCGAATACATCGACCACGCCAATCCCGATGTGATCCTGTCGCGTATGGGGCTCGATGGTGCCGGGGTGGCATCCACGGTGCGCGAAGCCCTCAGCTAGGCGGAATCTGGACAGGCTCAGCCTGCGAGGGCTTCGAATGCCTCGTCGTCGTCATCCACCGTCACTGCGATGTGGAAGCCTTCTGCGCTCGAATGCAACAGGTACAGCGAGTCGATGTTGACGCCTGACGTTGCCAGCCGCTCCGCCATGTGAGCCAACGATCCCGTTCCGCGCGGCAAGAAGGTGTCGAGCACTGGCCGTTCGTTGAAGTCGAGGGCTGCGTTCATGAGCACCCGGCGAGCGAGGGGAGCGGCTTCAACCACGAACCGGACGTGGCTGTGGCCATCGTCCGCTACCGCTGCGAACGCCTCGATGTCGACCGAGGCATCCGCGAGCATCCTCGCAAGCTTGGCCAGCTGGCCGGGGCGGTTTGCGAGGACAACGGAGAATTCAGTCATGGAGCCATCCTACGCGCTCAACTCGGAGCGTGTAACGGTGCGACTGCTCAGCCACCCTCGAGGGTCAGCGAGTAGATCCGCTCCTCGAGCTTCCCAATGATCCGGTAGATGGTCCACAGGTTGTTCGCTCGCATCACGCGGAAGGGAGCCACCCCCACGACCGACACGATTTCGTCCTGCGCCCTGCGCATGTGTGCAGCCTGGAGAAGCCGCTTCTCGCTGTCCTCGCGCTCGAGAAGCGCCTCCAGGAACTCCGGTCCGATCGGGTCCATCGCCTCGATGGTGAACCCGGCTCGGTCAACGGCATTCTCGAAGATGTCGACGGAGAGGCGCTCCGGCACCGTTGCGAGGTCCGCGCACAGTCGAGCCTTCTCGGCTGGTTCCAGCAAGGGGGTTCCGAACGTTTGGTGGATCAGCATCGACCCCGATGACGTCAGCACCCTCCGGCACTCTGCGAGCGCACCGTCGAGGTCCTCGACATGGGAGAGCATGTCGCGCGAGAACACGATGTCAACAGAGTCGTCTGCGAGCGGGATGTCGTTGATCCATCCCTGGTGGATCTCGACTCGCTCGCCATGCGCGTGTTCGGCGATCGACTCGGCTCCGAGGTCGAGATTCTCCTGTGCAGGATCCACAACGATCACCCGACAACCGAACCGCTCGGCAATGATGAGCCCGTGCTCCGCATCTCGCCCGCCGATGTCCAATACGACATCGTCGCTACGGGGTCCGAGCGTGGCAAGGATGTCGAATATGGCGGAGCTTGGTCGAGGGTCGAGGCTGCGGTCGGTGAGGGCCATGGCGTCGTCCCAGTCGACATCCCAGTAGTCATACAGCTGCTCCACCGTCAGTGGAGCGGTCCATTCGTCAGTCACAGCGCACCCTTTCGTGAGTCGTGTCAGACCCACGCATTATGCCCTCCGACAGGTCACCTTGTATCCGGGATGGGCCGAGTCGATCCATGTGTCCTGCATCACGTACTCGTTGTTCTCCATCTCGGCATAGTTCACCGACGCCTTGGCTTGCGCCCTGCCACGGAAGATGGTGATGTGGAGGGTGAGAGGTGAGTTGCCGATGAGCGCCTTCGAGTCTTCCGAGAGTTCGACCACAGCGGTATCGGCGTATCCGATCGGGCCAACCACGCGAACGGGCTCGTCGCCATATTCGATCTCGCACCCGATTTGACCTTCGGCGAGGTCGAGACTCGTGATGCGCGGTTCGGCCTCATCGGATGAACAGGACGCAAGGGCGAGGCAGGTCAGTGCGATCGCTGCGAGGCTACGGCGAATCGTCGAGCGCACCGCGGTCCCTCAGCAGTGCCCGGAGCCGCTTGATGCGGTCTCTGATGCTGTCATATTGATCGACTCCCTGCGATGTCGGCGGAGTGTCGGCGGGTTCCGCGCTCTCTTGCCTCTCTTCGGCGATCGAGCGCAGCTCCTGAAGTTCGAGGTAGATCTCCTCGGTCGGAATCGTGTTGTCGTCCCTGTCGATGGGAGAGACCATGGAAACCCCGGTGGTTGGTTGGTTCACCGTACCAGCGCAAGCACGTTCCAACGAAGGACCAATCAGGTTCGAGCCGCGAAATGATGAGCGAAGATCAGCGGTTGGTCAGGCGACGCTGTGTGGCCACTCTGCAAGCTCTCGGCCAGCGAGCCACAAGGGATATCCACCGTTGTATCCACTCGCCAGGGCGATGCTCGTGGGGAACGGTGCTGTCGCCGCAGCATCGATGCCGACGTGGAACGCCTGTCCTCTTGCCTCTGGCGGACCGAACGACTCGAAGCAGAGCGACCAAGCCGGTCCTGTGGGTGTCTGGATGAACGCGATCTCGATTTCGCAGCCAGCCTCGCCAGCTTCAGCGCTGACGATGGAGTCGGCATCGATTGTCTTGGTTATCAGTCGCTTGTCCACCCTGATGAACTCCTCGGGAGGCGGTGGTCCGTCCGGAGAGATCGGAGTCGAGATCTTTGCCCAGTCCTCGACCGTTCCGTTGAACGGATGGGGAAGGGTGGTCAATTGGCGGGCCGACAGCCGGAATTTCGAGTCCATGAACTGACCGTCGCGGTACTTCACGCCAGCTCCGGTACGCGCAGCAATCAGGTCGTAGTGATCGCTGCGTGACTCGGGTTCCTGGTCGCCGGGCAATGCGCTGAACCACTCGAGAATGTCGCCGGGGGCATCGCCATCGAAGAACCATCTGATCTCGCGCGAGACCATGAGGGTGGTTCGTTCAGCTGCGTGCCCAGGCAGGTGGTACATGAAAGACAGAGGATGGTGCATGACGCGTGCCAAACGCAAGTGGAAATTGCTGGGCCCTCCGTTGCCAACCGAACATATGTTCGATTACGATGCGGTGGTGACCCGCTACGCAGAGCTGCATTGCCATACGAACTACTCCTTCCTCGATGGAGCCTCTTGGCCTGGTGAGCTCGTTGCCCGCGCTGCGGAACTCGGATACGAGGCCCTTGCCGTCACTGACCACGACGGCTTTCGCGGCGCGGTACAGGTGCATGCGCATGCGAGCGCTGTCGGCCTGCCTGTCGTGTACGGGACGGAGATCGGGATGCCGAGGGGCGATGGAGGCGACCACGGTGCTGGTGTCGGCGACGTGATGAACCCATCTTCCGACGAGGTACCTGTCACCGGTGCGGATGACATCACGCGACGCGGGCGGATTCGGAGGATGCACGGGTCAAAACCGACGGACCTTCCCGAAGCCGACCACCTCGTATTGCTTGCTCCAGACCCGATCGGCTACGGCGCAATCGGGCGGTTCGTGACCAGAGGCCAGTATCGAGGAAGCAAAGATGCACCCAGATACTCGTACGGGGATCTCGAGGAGGCGGCGCGCGATGGCAACCTCGTTGCGTTGTCAGGGTGTTGGCAGGGTGCCGTGCCTCGGCACGCAGCAGATGGAGACCTGCTCGGTGCACTCGAGTCGGCATCTCGGTTGCGAGACATCTTCGGTGACCGGTTCTACCTCGAGCTCACCCACCACGGGCTGCCGGGGGATGACAAGAGGAACGACATCGTCGCTGACGTTGGCATGCGCTTGGGGATCGAAAC
>CAJQOW010000253.1 GCA_905480055.1 uncultured Acidimicrobiia bacterium | reverse complement strand
CCGATCGTTGGTGATCACAACAGTGCTCGAAGTCCCGGAATCAAGCAGGTGGACGATCGCGTCATCGGCCGAAACATCGCGGGTGAATCGCACCTCGACGCCGAGATCGGAGACATACGACTCCCTACCCTCGATGCCCACCGCGTCGAACAACACGATCGTGGAACCGCTGATGTGTCGATGGAGCTTCCGCGCAACCCTCAGTGTGCGCTCCCTTCCCTCAGCGCCAGCAAAGTCATCGACGCCAAGGGCACTGGCGATGTTGTACCCATCCAGGACCGCGATCCCAACCGGCATCTCAGCAAGGGCCTGAACGGACTCGGGCTGATCCGGTGCAACCCCTGGCGGAAGAACCAGCGTGGCTCGTCGCGCATCGGAATCCGAGCCCACCGACGTCTCTCGAAATGGACGCAGCGTTCGCTCGGCAACATCGAGCCACTGTGCGATGTCCAGGGGCGCCCCTGCAGGAATCGACATCTGGATGGTTGGGGCGGTTGTGGGGACATGACGTTTCGTCTCGCGGTCGGCAAGCCGTTTCAGCCGCGCCTTGAGATCCGCGACTTCTGCTTCGAGCATTGTGATTCGTTCGCTGGCCACATCGAGCGCCTCGTTGGCAGCTGCCTCGTCGGCCCTGGCTTGTGTGAGCGAGGATTCGAGCCCCAGCCTCGCACGTTTTGCCGACGCCTTGGCATCGGTCGCCTGGCGCCGTGCGCTAGCTCGAACATCAGCGAGACGAGCCTTGGCCTGTGCCTGTTGTGCTTCGAGCTGCTGCACGAGCGCTTCAAGGCGTTCAACATCGCGTGCACTTCGATCGGCCTCCGCAGCGACAGAGGCCGCGGCGAGCAACGCGGCGGCCTGATCAGGGTCCGCGAGAAAGGCCTCGACGACACTGTCGCTTGTGCCGTCTTCCGCCCACACGGTCTCGACCGTGGTCCGAAACGACGCGTCGTCGGCGATGTAGTCGATGAGCGACTGCTCGAGTGGTGGAGGGAGCCTTCGTGCAGCGCTCTTGGCCACGCGCATGACGCGAGGAGGCACGTCATCCTCGTCGAGGTCGGCCAGGATGTCGCGTGCCATGGACACCATCGGCAGGAGGGCTTGGCGTTCATCTGCGTTCATGGACTCGACACCACCCTTGCTGCCCTACCCTGCGCTCATCTTGACATGCATCACGGCGATGCCATACTCGCACACACGCCGACATTGGCGACACAACCATGAACACATTCACCATCCTCGTAGTACTTATCGCATAGGCGCATCCTCATACCCGATGCGCCAAACCCTCCGTGTACCGGGGGGTTCTTTTCTATCCGGAGCACCACATGGCTGAGACACTCAACGGAGCTGACATCCTCATCCGATCACTCGAGGACGAGGGAGTTGACGTCGTATTTGGCGTACCCGGCGGTGCCATCCTGATGGCGTACGACGCCATCCACGACAGCGGCATTCGCCACATCCTCGCGAGGCACGAGCAGGGCGCCGGGCACATGGCCTCGGGATTCGCCCACGCAACCGGCAGGGTCGGGGTCGCATTTGCGACCTCGGGACCGGGTGCAACGAACCTCATCACGCCGCTGGCGGATGCGAACATGGACTCCATCCCTGTCGTTGCCATCACTGCACAGGTTGGGTCGACGTCGATCGGGCTCGACGCCTTCCAGGAAGCCCACACATGGGGCATCTCGATGCCGGTGACGAAGCACAACTACCTGGTGACTCGCACCGACGAGATCTCATCGACGATCAAAGAGGCATTTCACATCGCAGCGACGGGTCGACCGGGTCCTGTGCTCGTCGATATCACCAAGGATGCGCTCGCTGGTGAGATCAACTGGAAAGGTGCAGGTCAGATCCACCTGCCGGGCTACAAGCCATCGGTCAAAGGCCATCCACGTCAGGTGAGCGCAGCGATCGACATGATCCTCGCCTCCGAGCGGCCTGTGCTCTACTCAGGTGGCGGGATCATCCGGGCGGGCGCCAGCTCCGAGTTGCAGGCGTTTGCCGAGCAGCAGCAGCTGCCCGTCGTCACCACCCTCATGGCCAGGGGCGCCATCCCTGATGAACACCCGCTGACCCTCGGCATGCCCGGCATGCACGGATGTTTCACTGCAAGCACCGCCATGCAGAAGGCTGACCTCCTCGTGACGATCGGCGCTCGATTCGACGACAGGGTTACCGGCGATCCCGAGTTCTTCGCACCGCACGCCAACATCATCCATGTGGACGTCGATCCTGCCGAAATCGGAAAGATTCGCACGGCGGATGTGCCGATCGTCGGCGACGCCAAGGCGGTGCTGAACCAGCTCATCGATAAGGGTGCATCGAGGCTCGAGGATCGTGAACTTCCTGACCGCTCAGCGTGGATGGAGCAACTTGCGATATGGCAACGTGACTATCCCCTCGCCTATGACCAGGACCCAGCCGGACCGATCCAACAGCAGTACGTGATCGACGAACTTGCAAAGCACGCTCCTGAAGGCACGATCGTGGTTGCGGGCGTCGGTCAGCACCAGATGTGGGCATCACAGTTCTGGTCCTTTGATCGACCCAACACGTGGATAATTCCGGTGGCCTCGGGACCATGGGGTATGCGGTTCCAGCGGCCATCGGTGCACAACAGGGAGTACCGGACACGATGGTGATTGCCATCGACGGAGACGGCTGTTTCCAGATGACCTTCCAGGAGCTCATCACGGCCGCTGTTGAGGGAATCCCCGTCAAGATCGCCGTCATGAACAACGCAAACCTCGGCATGGTGCGCCAATGGCAGAAGCTCTTCTACGACCACAGATTCTCGGGTTCGGAGCTGTCAGCCACAAACCCGGACATCGTGATGCTTGCTGAGGCAATGGGGTGCGCTGGGTTCCGAGCCGAGCATCCCGATGACGTGGTTCCCACGATCGAGAAGGGCTTGGCAGTCAGTGATCGCCCGGTCGTGATGGAGTTCGTGTGCGACCCCGATGCGATGGTGTTTCCCATGATCAAGGCGGGTGGCTCGAACGAGATCATCTATATGGGACCGGAGGATCTGTGATGCAGCACGTCATCTCGGTCACGGTTGAGAACAAACCGGGCGTCCTTGCACGAATTGCTTCGATGTTCGCAAGGCGAGATTTCAACATCCACAGCCTCGCGGTCGGCCCAACCGAGGACCCGACCCGTTCTCGGATCACGATGGTGGTCGATGGCCCGGAGATGGAGCAGATCGTCAAACAGCTCTACAAGCTGGTGCACACGATCAAGGTCACCGAGCACACTCCCGGCGAGGCGATCGAGCGTGAAATCATGCTGGTTCGGGTCAACGCGGACACGGTACGGCGAGGTGAGATCCTCGAGGCAGCAAACATCTTCGAGGCAAAGGCGGTCGACGTCGGTGCTTCCACGATCACATTCGAGGTCGTTGGCGAACCCACGAGGCTCGAGGACTTTCTCGAGATCATGCGAACGTACGGAATCGTGAGCCAGGTGAAGTCCGGTCGCATTGCCCTCGCCAAGGATGCAAAGTCAAGCGCACGCAAGCAAGCCAAGTCGGTATAGGAGCCACACAGCAATGGTCAAGATGTACTACGAGCAGGATGCCGATGCAGGCCTCATCACGAGGCGCAAGGTCGCCGTCATTGGGTTTGGCAGCCAGGGCCATGCTCATGCTCTCAGCCTCAAGGATTCTGGCGTGGACGTCGTAGTTGGACTGCGCGAGGGGTCACCTCGGGTCCAGGCAGCTTCTGATGCGGGCCTGAAGGTCGTGGATCCCGAGACCGCTGCCGAATGGGCTGATGTGATCATGATCCTCGTGCCGGATCAGATCCAGGCATCGTTCTATGCCGACGTCATCGCCCCCAGGCTCAACCCTGGCGATGCGCTGTTGTTCGCCCACGGATTCTCGATCCACTTCGGATTCATCACACCTCCGCCAGACGTCGATGTCGCAATGGTCGCCCCGAAGGGCCCGGGCCATCTCGTTCGCAGACAGTTCGTCGAGGGGTCGGGCGTTCCGACACTCGTGGCCATCCATCAGGATGCAACGGGCGGAGCCCTGGACCTGGCCCTCAGCTATGCCCATGCCATCGGCGGGACGCGCGCAGGCGTCATCCAGACGACCTTCGAGGAGGAGACCGAAACCGACCTGTTCGGGGAACAGGTCATTCTCTGTGGTGGCGTGTCAGCCATGATCCAGGCGTCCTTCGACACCCTCGTCGAGGGTGGCTATGCACCCGAAATGGCGTACTTCGAGGTACTCCATGAGCTGAAGCTGATCGTTGATCTCCTGTTCGAGGGTGGCATTGAATGGATGCGCCACTCGGTGTCGGACACCGCCGAGTACGGCGACGTGACGCGAGGACCACGGGTGGTCAACGATGCGACGAGGGCAGAGATGGCCAAGATCCTTGGCGAGATCCAGTCGGGCGAGTTCGCAAGGGAGTGGATGGCGGAGTACGAGGCAGGGTCACCGAACCTCAACGCAGCCCGTGCGTCCATCGCAGAGCACCCGGTTGAGGTCACGGGTAAGCGCCTTCGCGACATGATGACATTCATGGTTGCCAAGACCCCTGCAGATGATGTCTAGACCGAGTCCTGCGCCCCGATCCTCGGGCATCGAGCCCCGATTCGGTCGTGTGCGACTTACGAACCCGGCAGGCTGACGCCGCGCCGGATTCGCATCGCACCACCGACGAAAGGACCACTCATGCAGGACAAACTCATCATCTTCGACACAACGCTTCGCGACGGCGAGCAGGCACCAGGCATCGCACTGTCGCCCGACGACAAGCTCGTCATCGCAAAGCAGCTCGCCAAGCTTCGCGTGGACGTGATCGAGGCGGGTTTCGCCGCATCGAGCCCCGGCGACTACGAAGCCGTGGCCCGCATCGCCAGGGAAGTCCAAGGCCCCGTGATCGCATCCCTTGCGCGCACGCATCCCGACGACATCGAGCGGGCTGCAGACGCACTCGAGGGTGCGGCTCGCAAGCGTGTCCACGTGTTCGTGTCCACCTCCCCCATCCATATGGAGCAGATGCTCCGGATGACGCCTGACGAGGTGCTGCGCAGCGTCACAGACAGCGTGGCGCGGGCGTCCCGGCGGGGCGATGATGTGGAGTTCTCGCCCCAAGACGCAACCAGATCAGATCCCGACTTCGTGATCGAGG
>CAJQOW010000252.1 GCA_905480055.1 uncultured Acidimicrobiia bacterium | reverse complement strand
GGGCCTTCGCCATCGACTCGGCGAGTCGGCCGTCCGAAGGTTTGATCTGTGTCACGATCTCCTGTGCGGTGTCTGGCACAGGCGCAAACTGTTTGCGTAGCGACTTGGGGAGCGATCGCATCATGGCAATCACGATGTCGGTTCGGAGGCCTGGCACGTTCCACTCGAACACGGCGGGATCGACACGGTCCAGGGCTGATGCAGGAATGGTGATGGTGACGCCATCGTCAGGACTCGATGGATCGAACTCATAGGTGAGCGCAAGGGCGAGGTCCCCGTGTTGCCAGACGGGTGGGAACGCCTCTTCGTCGATGCCCGCAGCGAGCGGGTCGATGATGTCGGCAGGGGAGAGATCGAGGAGGTGCGGGTGCTCTCCGCGCTCATCTTTCCACCAATGGTCGAAGCGTCGCGCCGATGTGACGTCGGCTGGGATGCGGGCGTCGAAGAAGGCAGCGATCTCGTCATCCGTCCGCAGGAGGTCGCTGCGACGTTCGCGGGCCTCGACCTCGAGCACCGCATCGATCTCAGCCTCGTTGTGGGAGACGAACGCGTGGTGCGATTCCCACTCGCCCGAAACAAGGGCGTGGATGATGAACAGCCTCCTCGATTCGGCCTGGTCGTGGTGCTCGTACATCACGGTTGCGTCCGTTGTCAGGGGAAGGCCCAGCAAGGTGGTCGTTTCACGGGCGACGGCGGCACCGCGTTCGGGATCCCACCACGGATCGGACACCGACCGGCGGACGAGGTGGTCGCCTACCCGTGCCACTACGTCAGGGTCAACCTGGGCGACACCGGTTGCCCACGTGCGCGTCGTTTCGACGAGTTCGCCTGCCATGACCCATTCGGGGGCGCGCTTGAACAGCACCGAGCCAGGTCTGATGGCAAACCGAGCTCCGCGTGCTCCTCGGTACTCCCAACCATCGGGGTCCTTCTTGCCGACCTGTGACAGCAGTCCGCTCAGGAGGGATTCGTGTATCAGGGCCGGAGCCGCTGGCTTGCGATTGGGATGCATTCGCATGTCCCTCGTCACCCTGCGGAGTTGGGCACGGACGTCCTGCCATTCCCGGATACGGCGCCAGTTCAAGAACTCCTTGTGGCACATCCGGCGAAACTGACCGGACGTGCGTTCCCGGCGTTCCGTCGAGATGAAGTCCCACAGCTTGAGCCAACTGAGGAAGTCGGAGCTCTCGTCCTTGAACCGGCTGTGACGTTCATCCGCAGCCTGTTCCTTGCCGAGCGGACGTTCCCGCGGGTCCTGAATGGACATGGCGCTCACGATGGTCAGCACCTCGTCGAGGCATGCGTTCTCGTCTGCTGCAAGCAGCATCCGCCCGAGCCGGGGATCGACCGGAATGCGGGCGAGTCTTCTTCCGATCGGGGCCAACCAGTTCGACCTGCCGCCCCGACCAGGCCTCACCGCGCCCAGTTCCTCGAGCAAAGCCGTCCCATCACGGATACTCCGGGTGTCAGGGCGCTCGAGGAATGGGAACGCTTCGATGTCTCCGAGACCTATCGCCGCCATCTGCAGCATCACCGAGGCGAGGTTGGTTCGTAGGATCTCCGGATCGGTGAACTCGGGCCGCCCCTCGAAGTCGTCCTCGGCATACAGACGTATGCAGACCCCTGGGCCCAGCCGTCCACAGCGACCTGCTCGCTGACGGGCAGATGCCTGCGATATTGCTTCGATGGGGAGCTGCTGCACCTTCGTGCGTCTGCTGTACCGGGAGATTCTCGCCATGCCCGCATCCACGACATACCGCACGCCCGGAACCGTGAGCGATGTTTCTGCGACGTTGGTGGCGACCACCACGCGTCGTCCGGTGTGCGATGAGAAGATGCGGTGCTGCTCTGCGATCGAGAGCCTGCCGAACAGGGGCAGCACCTCGGTGTGGCGCAACCCGAGATCAGACAGTGCGTCCACGGCATCTCGGATCTCACGCTCTCCGGAACAGAACACGAGGATGTCTCCCGTTCCCTCGAGGGTCAGCTCGTGGACGGCGTCACAGATGGCCTGACTCTGGTCTCGCGGTTCCGGCACCGTGGGGTCGATCAGCGGTCGATACCTGATCTCAACCGGGTAGGTCCGGCCCGCGACTTCG
Source organism: uncultured Acidimicrobiia bacterium (assembly GCA_905480055.1). Next base: position 2,147 of record CAJQOW010000252.1, on the reverse strand, counting down.
ACCACGGGTGCATCGTCGAAGTGCTCGGAGAAGCGATCCGTGTCGATCGTTGCCGAGGTGATGATCACCTTGAGGTCCGGCCGTCGGGGAAGCAGCTGCCTGAGGTAGCCGAGGAGGAATTCGACGTTGAGCGATCGCTCGTGCGCCTCGTCGACGATGATTGTGTCGTACGCCCGCAGATCCCTGTCACGGTGAATCTCGTTGAGGAGGATTCCGTCGGTCATCACCTTGATCAGCGTGGCGTCGTCAACGGCGTCGGTGAAACGTACCTTGAACCCCACGAGGCCACCGACACCCGTGCCAAGCTCTTCCGCCACTCGCTCCGCGATCGACCGTGCCGCAATACGGCGAGGCTGGGTATGGCCGATCATCCCGTTGGTGCCCCTGCCCAATTCGAGACACAGCTTTGGGAGCTGGGTGCTCTTGCCCGACCCCGTTTCGCCGGCGACGATCACGACTTGGTGCTTGCCGATGATGTCGAGCAGCTCGTCACGCCATGCAACGATCGGGAGCTCATCGGGATAGCTGATGTCCTTGACGAGGGCTTCGTCAGGACCGGGGGTGGTCGGACTCTTCGGCATCGGAGGGGATGGTACGGCTGGCTGAAGTGCATGACCATGAGTCCATCGCAGGCACCAGTTGGTCTGGCGGGGTGCTTGGCCCGCCGCGGTCGGGTGTGGGCAGCCGGGCTACTTCGCCCTGGCTCCTGCCTTCCAAACGTGGCTGATGCGGTCGGGATGGCCCCACGAGGAGGGGTCAGCGAGCGGGTCGAAGTCGAGGGTGATGACGTCTGCGTCATATCCCTCTGTCAACTGGCCCGACAGCGGAGCCTGGGGGCCCAGTGTCATTGGCCCGTTTGCGGTGGCTGCCTCGATCGCAGCGAGGGGATCCATGCCGACCTCGATGAGGTGAAGGATCTCGCGGCTGTTCGTCCCGTAGTAGTCGCCATGTAGGAAGATGTCGGTGCCCGTGGCGATGGGAACGCCTGCGTGGATGGCCTTGACGAGTCCCTCGTCCTGGATCGCGCTCAGCTCGGACAGCTTTGCGTAGGCGTAGTCCGGCATCTCGTCCGGCATCGACATCTGCATGCGGGTGATCCACAGCGTGGGCACCAGGATGGCATCGGCCTCGAGCATCGCATCGACGGCCTCATCGTCAAGAGCGTCCCCATGTTCGATGGTCTTCACGCCGCACCGGAGGGCAGCCATGATTCCGGACTTGCCCTCGGCGTGTGCAGCGACCACACGCTCGGCACGAGCCGCCTCCTGGACGATCGCACGGATCTCGTCGTCAGAGAATTGCTGGTGACTCCAGTGATCCACCTCGGACATGACCCCGCCGGACGTGCAGATCTTGATGACCTTGGCATTCCTCCGGAGGTTCTTGCGCACCGCTTTCAGCACACCCGGCACACCGTCGGCAACACTCGAGAACTGGAGCTGGTCCCTGAGGACGTCCACGGCTGCCAGAGGGATCGAATGGATGTCCGAGTGTCCTGCCGTCGGTGAGAGGATTCCGTCAGCGCCGTACAGGTTCGGGCCACGGATTCGGCCAGCTTCGATCTCGCCGACAAGGTCGAGGCCGACTCCGCCAACCTCGCGCACCGAGGTGACCCCGCCATCGATCGTTCGTCCGAGATCGGATGCGGCACGCGACCCGTATACGGCCTTCGGCATGAGTTTGTGACTGTCGAGTTCGTCCGGCGTGGAAACGCCGAAGTGCGCGTGGCAGTCCCACATTCCAGGCATGACGGTGTCGACGCGTGCTGTTGGCTCAGGGGCATCGGCGGGTACCTGGGCGGTTGGGCCCACGTACGTGATTCCGTGTGTGTCGAACATCACCGTGCCATGCGGCACAGGACTTCCCCTGCCGGGTATCAGCGTGCTGGCGTCAACCCTGGTCGTCATTGAACGAGCTCCTGGTCCTGCGGCGTCAAGCCGGCGCCTTGACGGAAGTGCCGGCCTTCCAGACGTGTGTCACGCGATCGGGCTGTCCCCATGGCTCATTGTTCTCGAGAGGGTTGAAGTCGATGGCGATGACATCTGCGTCATATCCCTCTTTGAGTTGGCCGGACAGGGGAGCCTGGGGTCCGAGTGTGTCCGGCCCGGTTGCTGTCGCCGCTTCAATCGCTTCGACGGCGCTCAGGC
>CAJQOW010000251.1 GCA_905480055.1 uncultured Acidimicrobiia bacterium | reverse complement strand
CGTGATCCTCGACGAGGCGAACGTTGCGTCGCAGCATGCTCAATCCGCTGTGGAGGACGTGTGCACCTGCCCTCGACGTCTCTCCCGAGAGGATCCACACGTTCTCCGCCGATTCAATCGGCGCAGCCAGAGCGGTCAGGCGTTCAGCGGACAGCTCGTCCAACACTGCAGACAGCGATGATTCGAGGGCGATCCGATCGGCGTCGGAGGCCGTCCCTGCTTGGCGGATTCGTTCGCTCGGGCGAGCGATCCGTTGGGAGAGGCCCAGTCGCACCTGCTCCTGGAGGTCGGTGTAGCCACGGAACCCCAGTTTGTGTGCGAACCGCACGATGGAGGGCCTGCTGGTATCGCATCGCTCTGCCAGATCAGACACGGTGCCGAACGCAAGCAGCGTGGGATCGTCGAGTACGGCTGTAGCGATGCGTCGCTCGGTCGGTGTGAGGCGATCGCTCGCTGCAGCGATGAGGTCGGGTGTGGAGGTGACTGACATGCCGATGTACACGATGTTACAATGACAAGTCAGGAATATGCGAACTGTTACACACAGTCGGGTCGTCGAGACGAAACGGAGATCGCCGTGTCGCCACGTGAGAAGTATGTCCCAACAACGCGGGAGCAGGCCTTCCTCGACACGGTGGTGAATCCGAAATACGACCGCGGCATAATCAACGGACTTGATCCGTTCTTCGAGGATCGGGCGCCGCAGGACATGAAGGACTTCTACTCCGAGGATGAGATATCAGCGCTCATGTCGGTGAGGGGCACCGACCGCGATGTCGAGGACCGCATGCCTGTGAAGATCACGAGGCACTACTTCGAACTTGCGAGGACAAGCCCCTCGATACAACGTCTGGTGAAGGCTGATACCGATGAGACGCTCAATCTCCAGGGCTCCGAGGACCCGGGCTTCCAAATGGACTACGCCCCGGTCGAGGGCCTGCTCCACAAGTACGAGATGGGCCTCATGTACGTCATCTCGACCTGCTCGGCCCACTGCCGCTTCTGCTACCGCGAGGAGCTGATCGCACGTAAGGACATCGAGCGACAGGACGGCACCGTAGCCAAGAAGGGGCTCGCACAGATTGGCGAGGTCACCGACTACGTGCGGGCCCACAACGCGATCGTTGAGGAGCACGGCGGGATCCACCCCGAGACCGGCAGGGAGAAGCTGCGGGAGATCCTGCTTTCTGGTGGCGACCCGATGGTTCTCCCGAACACGAAGATCGCGGCGTGGCTGGCAGCCCTTGCCGAGGACATCGAATCGATCCGCCTCGGTACCAAGGAGATGGCGTTCTACCCGGATCGGTTCGATGACGCGTTCCTGGGAATGCTGGACACCTTCCACGAGACCTATCCCGATGTCGGGTTCAGGCTCATGGTTCACTTCAACCATCCTGACGAGTTCCTGCTCAAGGGGCCTGACGGTCGCTATGTCGAGAACCCGAATGGATCGCTTGCGTGGCACCCAGCCACCAAGCGGGCAATGGACGCGGTTGTCGGTCGGGGTTGGCTCCACGTCGAAAACCAGGCCCCGATCATCAAGGGGATCAACGACGACGCAGATGCCTTGCGAATCATGCAGCGTGCGCTGTACCGAGTCGGGGTGAGCAATCACTACTTCTTCTGCGGTCGGGACATCGTTGCGTACAAGGCCTTCAATGTCCCCATCGAGACGGCGTGGCACCTCCTCAATGAATCCCAGAAGGGACTCTCGGGTGTTGAGACCCACGCCAGGCTGTCCATCACCCACTACAAGGGCAAGACAGAGGTCGCAGCGGTCACGAACGAGCCCATTCCGGGTCTCGCGGGTTCCGAGAACGGCGTGGTCATCTTCAAGATTCTCCGCAATGCTCTGGATGCGAGGGATCGTGGCAAGGTATGCATCGTGGGTCGCAATCCCGATGCGCTCTGGTTCGACGACTACGAGGATCGTGTCCTCTTCGATGAGGCGGGCCTGTTCGACTACGCACGGGTGGAGAAGCTCACCGCCGACGTCCCGCTCAGCATCGGCGCAGCTGGCGCGGACTGAACCGAGGTCGCTCATGATCGACAAGACCATCGCATCACCGGCCGAGGCGGTAGCGGACATCCACGATGGATCAACGGTGATGATCGGTGGCTTCGGGGAGGCCGGAAGCCCGATTGAACTCATTCACGCGCTCATCGACAACGGAGCGACGGGACTGACGGTGGTCAACAACAACACCGGCAGTGGAGAGGTTGGCCTGGCAGCTCTGATCAACGCTGGTCGCGTTGCCAGGATGATCTGCTCGTATCCGAGAACGGCGAACTCGACCGTGTTCCCCGATCTCTACCGGTCTGGTCAGGTCGAGTTGGAGTTGGTTCCCCAAGGGACCCTCGCCGAGCGAATCAGGGCAGGCGGAGCAGGTGTCCCCGCGTTCTACACGCCGTCGTCCGTGGGCACTCCACTCGCCCATGGCAAGGAGACCAAGCAGTTCGATGGCCGTGAGTACGTCCTCGAGCGAGGGCTGACTGCCGATTTCTCCTTGATCAAGGCGAAGGTTGCCGATCCCCACGGCAACCTGCTGTTCAACAAGACCGCTCGGAACTTCAGCCCGCTCATGGCCATGGCCGGAGAGGTGGTAGCTGTCCAAGCTGACGTCGTTGTCGACATCGGTGATATCGATCCCGAGTGCGTGGTTACTCCCGGGATATTCGTGACCAGGGTGGTTGAAGTTGCCGAACCTGCCCAGGAATCAGATCTCGTTGCCAAGGGGGTGTCGTACCCATGAGTGCGTCAACACCCGGGTGGACACGGGACGAGATGGCGGAACGGGCCGCCCTCGAGATCCCCGATGG
>CAJQOW010000250.1 GCA_905480055.1 uncultured Acidimicrobiia bacterium | reverse complement strand
GACGCCTTCGCTGGTCTCGGTGATCGGGACGTTCGTGTACGTCCCGCCACGAAGGGCAACCATGCGGCCGGACATGCCCTCCAGAGCCAGATCTGCTTCCATGTTTGCGTAGTTGGTGGCAACCATGAGGTCGAGCGAGTCAGGGTTACCTGACCGCATCAGGTAGGCGACCTGCTGATAGATGATGTTCTGACCGGTGAGTTCGGTGAGCATTGCCCCTGTCTGGGAACCAATCCCTCCGAGTTTGCGATGGCCGTAGGCGTCCTCCTCGCCAGACAGCACCATTTCGCCCTCCTCGAACTGGGCACCCTCGGAAATGGTCATCATGGCGTAGTGCGAGGAGTTCTTCTTCTTGTCCTCCACCAGCATTGCTGCCAGACGCTCAACGCTGAACGGGACCTCAGAGATGATCGCCCTGTCGACGCCAGCCAGATATGCGGTGATGAGGCTGGTCTCACCCGAATACCGTCCGAAGAGCTCAACCACGGCGATGCGCTCGTGGCTACCGGTGCTCGTGCGCAGGTTGTGAATGAACTCGACACCGCGGGTTACTGCCGTGGAGAACCCAATGCAGTAGTCGGTGCCGTTGACGTCGTTGTCCATCGTCTTTGGCACGGCGATGACGGGAACGCCCTCCTCGTGCATGCGAAGGCCGTATGACAGCGTGTCGTCGCCGCCGATGGGGATGAGGACATCGACGTCAAGTGCGTCGAGGACCCTGAGGGCGTGGGGGGTGTAGTCGTACGGGCTCTCCTGATCGGCAGGCGGTTCACCGAGAAAGTCGGGGATCTCTGCGGTGCGAACGCGGCCGGGGTTCGTGCGACTCGTATGGAGAAACGTTCCACCCGTCCGGTCGACAGTACGAACATTGGACGGGGTCAGGTCAATCGTGTTCTCCGCAATGGAAGCCGGGTCGTCCGGATTCGTGTATAAGAGTCCGCCCCAGCCCCGTCGGAAGCCGACAACCTCGTGACCTTCATGGGCCACACGGTTCACGACCGCCTTGATGCATGGGTTGAGGCCTGGGACGTCGCCGCCGCCTGTCAGGATGCCGATCTTCATGGTGACTCCAGTTTGCTGATATGGCCGGGTCCTACGGTAGCCCCAACCGAAACGCACCAGAAGGGCCTTCGGAGACGTCCACGATGCAGGGGTAGGGTGGCGACCGACACCAAGGGGAGACCGTGAGCGGCTACGACGACAGTGCAATTGGGAGCTTCGACTTCCACGATTCGATGCTCGCGGATGTTCAGAGGACCGAGTCGTTCCTCAAGGCCATCATGGCGACCGTCAAGGCCGGCGACGTTGTCGTCGACATCGGCTCTGGCACAGGTGTGCTGTCGATGTTCGCCGCAATGGCAGGAGCACGCATGGTCTACGCCATCGAGCGCGAACCCATCATCCATGTTGCGAGGGAGATCGCAGCGACCAATGGTCTTGCCGACAAGATCACGTTCATCGAAGGCTCGTCCCAGGATGTGGAACTACCGGAACTCGCTGATGTGGTCGTCTCCGAGACGGTCGGCAGCATTGGGCTCGACGAGGGCATCATGGTGTGGGCCGCCGACGCCCGGAGGCGGCTCGCCAAGCCAGACGCTGCCTTCATCCCCAGCCAAGTCGATGTCCGAGCAGCCCTCGTAGACGTTCCGAGAGACTTCGAGCCGATAAACCGTTGGTCCAACCGGTTGTTGACCCTTGACTTCAGTGCCCTCCGGCGCATCGTCGTCAACAGCGTCATGTGGGCCGAGATCAGCCCTGCGGCTGTCATGTCGGAGGCTTCCACGATGATTCGAGGCGCCGTGGGGAGTTACTCCTTGGAAACCGAGTCGGCGGAGGCGTTCGTTCGGAAGGACGGCGTCGTGCATGGCATCGGCGTGTGGTTCACCGCCGATCTTGCGCCAGGCATCACGATTTCCAACGCACCTCCGAATGGCGTGCCGAGCTGGGACCAAGGCCTCCTGGCCGTTGATGAACCATTCTCCGTGAGCCGAGGGGACACCGTGCCGATCGAGCTCGTGGCCAGTTACGATGGTTCGCAATGGGATTGGCGGGTTGGCGATCAACGCCTGTCCACCAGCGATGGTGCGTTGACGCGGCCAGGGCCCACATGACCGAAGCGAGCAAGGAGATCCAGACATGCCCCCAATGAGACGAGGAGCACCTCGAAGGCGGCGACGTCGCAGACGTCGACGCCGCGTGATACTGGTCGGCGGCATGATCGGGTATGGCGCCTACAAGATGTCCCAGAAGGATGCTGATCGCATCCAGCAATCAACAGGAGTTGACCCCGAAGAGATGACCGACGAGGAACTCGCCCAGGCGATGGATCAGCTCGGGATCGAGAAGCAGGCCGTCACGGCCGAGGACCAGCAGTCGGCTGCTGCTCCACAAGCCGAGGCGGCTCCCGCATCAGGTGGCGGCACCGACCTGGACCAGCTCCAGAAGCTCGGAGAACTGCATGCCGCGGGGATCCTCACCGATGAGGAGTTTGCGGCCAAGAAGGCACAAATCCTCGGGATGTAGTCAGGCATCGGGCATCGGGCAACGGATATCTGTTGTCCGATGCCCAAGCTATGCGATGGTGCCCTCGGAGCGGAGGCGGTCACGTTGAGTCCACCATTCGGACTCCAGCAACGACCAGACCGTGTGATCGAGCCAACGATCGCCGACCTTCACTTCGTCGCGCAGCGTGCCCTCGTGCACGAATCCGATACGTCGGGCAATCTGCTCTGATCGCACGTTCCCAACAGCGATGCGCAATTGCACCTTGTGGAGGCGCATTTCCTCGAATCCAACCTGGGTCGCACGCGTCGTGGCTTCGGCCCCGTAGCCGTTGCCCGTTTCGTCCGATCTGATCCAGTAGCCAACCTCACCGATGTCGTTCGCCGTCGACGTGTGCCAAATGGACACGTTGCCGATGTGGCGGTTGGGGTCGTCGATGGTCCTCACCGTGAAGTCGTACGCCCTGCGCTCTGCCCACGCCGACACCGACTCACGCACAAACCGCTGCGCAACGCCGCGGTCGTAGCCCTCGACCCATGGCAGCCACGGTTGCAGGTCTGCCAGGGATACGGAAATGGCATCGTGAAGCGGACCGACGTCCCTCCGGCGGAAGGGTCGGATCATGAGCCTGCGCGAGTAGCGCGGTTGGCTGTGGACTGAGGTCGCCATTGGCCCCAGCCTATCTGGATAAGCTCGTCGAATGGAAACATGGAGAGCATTGCGATCGTTGCCCCCTGTGCAGGATCCCCCTGGAGCGGAATATGCGGTGCTCGTCCCGCTGTATGTCGATGAGGACGGCGATGTCCGGATTGTGCTGACGAAGCGCCCGGACGACATGCCGACCCATCCCGGCGACGTCGTCTTTCCCGGTGGCCACAGGGAGGACGGCGAGGAGCCGATTTCGACTGCGCTCAGGGAAGCCGAGGAAGAGATCGCACTGCCGCGGGAGAACGTGGTCGAGGTCTTCGGAGGTCTCACGCCGGTTACCACAAGGGATCGAACGAGACCGATTGTGCCAGTGGTCGCTCGTATCGACCGTCCGGCCGAGTTGGTCCCCGATCACAGGGAAGTTGCCGCCATCATCGAGCCAACCCTCGATGAGCTCCTCGACGAGGAACGATGGGTTGAACGGGACTGGTTCGGGCACCGATTGTGGTTCTTCGAGTTCGATGAGGGGATTCTGTGGGGGGCAACGGCGTTCATGATGCGAGAGCTGCTTGATCACTTGCGAGGCGAAGGATTGGGTCATTGACCCAGCACGCTGTGGCAACATCAGTGGCATGAGCCAGCACATGACGCCCGAGGAGTTCCGCCGCAATGGGTATGCCGTTGTCGACTGGATAGCCAACTACCTCGAAACCGTGGAGTCCTATCCGGTGATGGCCCAGGTCGAGCCCGGCGATATCTCGGCGATGCTGCCACCATCGGCCCCTGAGGCCGGCGAGGACTTCTCTGCGCTGCTCGAGGATCTGGACCGTGTCGTCATGCCGGGCATCACGCACTGGCAATCTCCGAACTGGTTTGCCTATTTCCCTGCGAATGCGTCTCCGCCATCGATGCTCGCAGAGCTTGTGTCCGCAGGCCTTGGCCAACAAGGGATGCTGTGGTCGACGTCTCCGGCCGCCACGGAGATCGAGTCGAAGGTCCTCGATTGGCTCGTCGAGCTCATGGGGCTTCCCGAGGGATGGAAGAGCGATGGGCCTGGGGGCGGCGTGATCCAGATGAGCGCTTCAGACGCCACCCACATTGCCCTCGTGGTCGCGAGACATGCCAGACGTGACGATGCGGACGCAGCGGCCATGGTCGTCTACGTCTCAGATCAGGCGCATTCCTCGATAGAGAAGGGCGCTTCGGTCGCCAACATCGGACACTGCAGGTTGGTGCCGGTCGATGGAGCATTTGCGATGGATGTGGAGGCACTTCGTTCGATGGTGCAGGACGACATCGACGCTGGGCTGGCACCGATTGCTGTCGTGTCGGCAATCGGAACGACAGCGACGACGGCTGTGGACGACACCGAAGCGATCGGCGAGCTCGCTCGCGAGTTCGGGATGTGGCACCACGTCGATGCCGCCTATGCGGGGACCGCCATGATCTGCGAGGAGTTCCGGGGACATCAGCCCGCGCTTCACATGGCAGACAGCTACACGTTCAACCCGCACAAGTGGATGATGGTGAACTTCGACTGCAACGTGATGTGGGTCGCCGACAGGACCCAGCTCATCGATGCTATGAGCATCCTCCCGCCGTATCTGCGCAACGAGGCCACCGACTCAGGCGATGTCATCGACTACCGCGACTGGCATGTACCCCTGGGAAGGCGGTTCCGAGCTCTCAAACTGTGGTGGGTGATCCGGTCATACGGTGCCGAGGGACTCCGCAACGCCGTTAGGACACATGTCGAACTCGCCGAATGGCTCGGGCAACAGGTGCTCGACGATGACCGTTTCGACCTCCTCGCACCGCATCCCTTCGGCCTCGTGTGCTTCACCCACCGTTCTGGCAACGATGCCACCCGGCGTCTCGCTGCCGCACTCAACGAATCCGGCAAGGTGGCCGTGACGCCATCCACGATCGATGGCACAGATTTCATAAGGGTGTCGATCGGCCAGAGCTACACCGAGCGTCGCCATGTCGAAGCGCTGTGGGCGATGATCGACAGGCTCGGCTGAACGCGTCGATACCGCGTAGCTTGGATCAAACCCAGCGGTCGAGCCATCCCAAGAACTCGTCCCACCACAACATGGCGTTCGTGCGGTCCTCGATCCAGTGCCCCTCGTCCTGGAAGTACACCAGCCGTGACGGCACGCCCTTGGCCTTGAGGAGGCCGTAGAGCGAGAGGCCCTGATCGATCACCACTCGGTAGTCGAGCTCACCGTGGATCACCAGGGTTGGCGTGACGATGTCGTGCGTGTGGGCCAGAGGGGACCACCGTTGGACGGCATCCATGTCCTCCCATGCGCTTCCACCCATCGCAGCGTCCCTGCCCTCGGTGTGGTCGGAGGCGTACTGGCCGAGGAGGTCGGTCACACCCGCATGGCAGATTGATGCGGCATATCGGTCGGTGAGGGTGGTCAACCATGTCACGAGGTAGCCGCCGTACGATCCGCCAGCGATCGCCATGCGGTCCTCATCGATATAGCCGAGCGACAGCATGTGGTCGGTTGCTGCTTCGATGTCCTGTGCTGGTTTGTCACCCCAGGCTCCCCGAATGGATCGCGTAAATGCATCCCCAAACGACGACGACCCATGGAAGTTCACGGACACGACAACGCGACCGGGCGCCGCCATGACCTGGGGATTCCATCGCCAATGCCACGAGTCGGTGACGCCGTTGTGTGGCCCGCCATGCACGTTGTGGAGGAGCGGCCAGGTCTCGTCGGAGTCGAATCCGGGTGGTTCAACAACGAACGCCTGGATCTGAGCCCCGTCCGATGCCTCGAACCGAATCTCCTCAGCAGGCCGCAGCTCGAGGTCGGCCATCAAATCGTCGTTGAATGCCGAGACGACTTCGGTGTGGCCTCCGCGGGTGATGGCCACCTCCGGCGGTGCGGACATCGACTCGTGCCGACGCCAGAAGCAATCGAGCCCAACGCGGGCGCCGTGGTTAGACCCCGTTGCCGTCTGGGGCATGAGCATGCCGCCCTCGAGCGATCGGGTGTACAGCCGAACATGGCCCTCGTCTTCTGCGTGGAAGATGGTCTCACTGTTTCCGATGAACTCCCATCCACCGCACGATCGATCCCAG
>CAJQOW010000249.1 GCA_905480055.1 uncultured Acidimicrobiia bacterium | reverse complement strand
CATCATGGATGCTGACGTCCCCTTCGAGTCCGAGGAACACATCCCACACACCGCGCCCGACAACCACGGGCCAGCCGACTGCATATCGATACTTCGGCACTGCGGCCAGGGATTGGGTTTCCACTGCAGTGTCGACCAACGCGGCGACGACATCGGCAGTCACACCTGGTTGGTCGCCTCTGGCAATGACCGCCCTTCGTATCGATCGATCTCGCGACAGCAGGTCGAGCACCACCCGCAGCGGGGCGGCATTGCCTTCGCTCCACTCCGGGTCCATGAGGATGGTGACACCCTCGAAGTCACAGGCATCGGAGACTTGCTCCGCATCAGCGCCAAGGACGACATAGATGGCATCGACCGGCCATGTTCTGGCGTCGGCGACAACCCTGTCGAGAAGCGCGACGCCACGGATCGGGGCGAGGTACTTCGGCGTGGCGAACCCGGAACCGGGATCCGCAGCGAGTATCACTGCAACAGTGGACATAGGTGGCGAGCGTACCGGGTGGCCGGCGCCAGTGCCTTGCCGCACGGGGCGAGCAACCCCGTCGGACGCCGATCTACAGCGAGTGACTCCGGGCATCGGTGTCTTCCTCGCTGCGCACGGTGGTTCGTTGGGAGTTGATCCAGGCTTCGAAGTCCTCTTTCGAGACCCTCCACTCCCTACCGAACTTGACCGCAGGCAACTCCCCGCTCCGGAGCACGGACGTCACAACGAACGTGGAGACATCCATGTATTCGCAGATGTCAGCGACTGACAGCCACGGTTTGTCGAGTTCCACGTGATACTCGTTCATGAGTTCAGCGTAGGACACCTCGAGCACCGAATCCAGAGTCGCACAAACCTCTTGCGGAGCGCTCCGGACGACCGTATCGTCCTAAGGCTTGGACAACGACCCCCGGGTCATCGCATCGGGTCGTAAGGGGCCAAGAGCGGGCGACGAACCGGGAAGGTTAGGAACATGATCAGCGCATCCGTGGCTGAAGCCCATCGCTTTGGGCGGGTAAAGAGGAACGGCTACGACCCTGTTGAGGTCGATGCTGTTGTGACGCGCCTCGTCGAAACGCTACGCACGTACGAAGCCAAGACCGCTGCGCTCGAGGAGCGACTCGCAGAGGCGGACGCTTCCGCCGACGCAATTCGACGAACCTTCCTCGCCGCAGAGGCAACCAGGGACGAAATCATCGAGGCGGCCAACACCGAGGCCGACACCATCACCGCAACGGCCCGAACAGAGGCCGACGAGATCCTCGGCACAGCCCGCAGCTCAGCAGCGGGACTGATCGCATCAGCAGAGGCCGACGCTGCAGCGATGGCCGAACTCGCAGACCGCCTCGACCACGAAATCGCCCAACGACGGGACGAGATCCTGTCCAAGGCACACGAGAAGGCTGAGACCGTTGTCACCGAGGCCGAGTGGGCTGCTGCACAGCAGAAGCTCGCTGCGGTTGAGGAAGCCAACCAGGTCGTCGAAGCGGCTGCCAATGAGGCGGCTGAGCTGCGATCCGAGGCGCTCATGAGCCACGGCGCTGCGACGACAGCAGCAGCGCGGCTTTCGGCCGAAGCCACGGAGAAGGCAGAAGCGATACTGGCCGACGCTGAGGCAGAGGCTGACCGCATCGTTGCTGATGCGGCCACGGACTCGACTTCGCTCAAGAACAAGGCTGCTGCGCTGAGGGTCGCAGTTGCCGATCTCCAACGATCAGCCGGTGAGCTTGCCGCCCTGACGTCTGAGGAAGCTGCCGTGCTCGACCTCAGCCAGATCGAAGCGATGGACGCAATCGTTGCTGACACGGCTGAAGCCGAGGCAGCGCCTCCCGAAACGCCAGAGCCTGAAGCCATGATGACCGCGTCGGTGGAGGCCGAGGAGGCCCTCTCCGAGGTCGAAGACGAGCCGTTCGAAACGCTGGCCGTCAGTCAGGAGACGGTCGACGAGGTAGATGCACTCCACGACCACATCGATCTCAGGGAGCCCGAGGAGGATCGACCGCTGCTGTCCGTCGCTGAGGCACAAGATGCCATCGATGACGAGGAAGACGAGCCCGAGGTCGAGCGCGAGCCTGTCGCCACCACCTACTACCAGCGTTCCACGGGGATTCCCCTCAGCGAACGCATCAAGATCGCCAGGAAGTCGGGCTAGCCCCGACGTCCTACGCGGGCGGAGAGACACACCGGTGGGGCAACCCACCGGTGTTTGTCATTGGTTGACGGCGTCAACAGCTCCGGAGCTTTGGGGCTCAGGAGCTCAGGGGCTCCAGATAAGTGCTGCGCCGAAACGAGCCCTTCAGCACTGCTGGATAGGGAGAGAGGCCAGTGAGCGCACCGAACACCACCAGCCCCGAGGCTCCGGGGCTCCCAAGCCGCGACGCTCCGACGGAGCGAGTCTTTGTGGGAATTGATACGAGTCGACTCAGGTTACAATATGCGTATCGACTAAATCATGGCCGCTTGGGGCGGTCACGCGCAATCAAGGAGCACATCACATGGCACGAGCCGTCGGCATCGACCTCGGAACCACAAACTCGGTCATCTCCACCCTCGACGGTGGCGAGCCGCAAGTCATCGCAAACGCTGAAGGGCACCGCACGACGCCCTCCGTCGTCGCGTTCGCAAAGAACGGCGACGTCCTGGTCGGCGACCAGGCAAAGCGCCAAGCGATCACCAACCCGGAACGCACGATCCGTTCCGTCAAGCGCCATATGGGCACGGACTGGACCACCGAGATCGACGGCAAGGAATACACGGCCCAGGAAATCTCGGCGCGCATCCTTCAGAAGCTGAAGACCGACGCGGAGGCCTACCTCGGAGAGCCGATCACCAAGGCCGTCATCACCGTTCCCGCCTACTTTGGCGATGCGCAGCGCCAGGCCACCAAGGAAGCCGGCCAGATCGCAGGCCTCGAAGTTGACCGGATCGTCAACGAACCAACGTCAGCATCGCTGGCCTACGGCCTCGACAAGAAGAGCGACGAGACCATCCTCGTGTTCGACCTCGGTGGTGGAACCTTTGACGTGTCGGTCCTCGAGATCGGCGAAGGCGTCTTCGAGGTGAAGTCGACCGCTGGCGACACCAACCTCGGTGGCGACGACTGGGACGAAAAGATCATCGAGTGGCTCGTTGCCGAGTTCAAAGCTGAGAACGGCATCGACCTCGCCAATGACCCCATGGCCTTGACGAGGCTCAAGGAAGCTGCGGAGAAGGCAAAGATCGAGCTGTCCTCGGTACAGGAAACCGAGATCAACCTGCCGTTCATCACGGCGAACGCTGACGGTCCCATCCACCTGCTCAAGACGCTGAGTCGGTCCGAGTATGAGCGGATGACGAACGATCTGGTGGAGCGCACGCGTGCACCGTTCGAGCGTGCCGTCAAGGACGCTGGCGTGTCCGTTGCCGATCTCGACCACATCATCCTTGTTGGCGGCTCGACCCGGATCCCCTCCGTGCAGTCGCTCGTCGAGGAGCTGGCGGGCAAGGAGCCGAACAAGGGCGTGAACCCCGACGAGGTCGTTGCACTCGGTGCAGCGATTCAGGCAGGCGTTCTGAGCGGCGATGTCTCGGGCATCCTCCTGCTCGATGTCACTCCCCTCACACTTGGTGTCGAGACCGAAGGTGGCGTGTTCACCAAGATGATCGAACGCAACACCACCATCCCGACCCGTAGGTCAGAGATCTTCACCACGGCAGCCGATGGGCAGCCCGAGGTTGAGGTTCACGTCCTCCAGGGCGAGCGTGCAATGGCGAACGACAACATGAGCCTCGGTCGGTTCAAGCTTCAGGGCATTCCGCCTGCGGCTCGGGGAATCCCCCAGATCGAGGTCACGTTCGACATCGACGCCAACGGCATCGTGTCCGTGTCGGCGAAGGACCTTGGGACGGGCGCCACGCAGCAAGTGACCATCACCGGTGGTACAGCTCTTGGCCAGGACGACATCGACTCGATGATCAAGGACGCCGAGTCACACGCTGCACAGGATGCCGAACGCAAAGAGGCGGCTGAAGCTCGCAACAGCGCAGACCACGCGGTCCACACCGTTGGGTCCCAGCTCGCGGAGCATGGCGACAAGCTCACCGAGGACGAGAAGGCCCCGATCCAAGCCAAGCTCGACGAGGTCAAGGCACTGCTCGAGGACGAGAACGCCTCCACGGAAGCGCTGGCGACAGCCTCTACGGAGCTGATGCAGAGCGCACAAATCATCGGTCAGAAGATGTACGAGGCCGCACAGGCCGAGGCAGCAGCTGCCGGAGAGGGCGCTGAAGGCGATGCTGCGTCTGACGACGGCGGAGACGATGTCGTAGAGGCCGAGGTTGTCGAAGAGGACGACGAGGGCTGACCAGGGCCCTCGGCCCCGGTCTCCTGAGGAACCTCAGCACCATGACATACACACCAGACACACCGGAACCCTCCTCGCCCAACCCGGGCGAGGAGGTGCTCCCCACCCAGCCCATCGACGATGGGGATTCGACCCCCGCAGACGTTGTCGTCGAATCCACGGTCGAGATCCTGGATGATCCCGTGACTTCTGCGGAGCATCTGGGACTCAGCCTTCCCGACGATCCGCACGAGGCGCAACAGCTCCTGATGCGAGAGCTCTCCGAGGCTCGCCAGGACTCAGGAGAGCTGATGGCGAACCTGCAGCGGGTCGCAGCCGAGTTCGACAACTATCGGAAGCGCACCGAGCGTGACCAGGTTGAGAACGTGCAGCGTGCCGGCCAACGCGTGGTTGAGTCTCTGTTCCCGACGTTGGACAGCATTGACGCTGCCCTCGCGATCGAAGCGA
>CAJQOW010000248.1 GCA_905480055.1 uncultured Acidimicrobiia bacterium | reverse complement strand
TCCATCGCATCATGTCCAAGGGTTCAAGAGGGTGTCGCGCACATGGGGAGCGAATAGCTGGGGATCGGTGAGGAACGAGTCGTGTCCCCTGTCGGAGTGGACGGTGATGTGCCGATGGCGGATTCCGGCGCGCTTGAGCGTGGTCGACAAGATGCGCTGCTCCTCCGGATAGAAACACACGTCGGAGTCGATCGAGAACACCATGTACCGCTGATCGCCGCTGCGTGCGAACAGATCCTCGTAGCCATCGACTCCTGCTTCGCCGACGAGATCGACGCTTTGCCAGGCGTCCATGATCCTGAGGTAGCTGTTGGCATCGAACCGTTCGACGAACTTGCTTCCTTGATGCCACATGTACGACTCGAGGTTGCTCGAGAGTGCATACCCATTCGGCCCGTCTGAGGACGCAACCTCGGATCGAGCCCTGTCGGCGAGGGCATCGAGGGATACGAAGGTCTTGTGGCTGATCATGCGAGCCAGGCGGAGGCCGTCGATCGGGCCTGGTGAGCCGTAGTAGTCGCCGTTGGCAAACCCCGGGTCGGAGACGATCGCCGTGATCTGCTCGAAGTTGTGCAGCGTCTGGAGTTCGGTGACTCGCAGCCCCGATGCCATCGGGATCACGATGTCGACCAGATCCGGGTAGCGCGTTGCTAGCGACACTGCCATGAACCCACCAACCGAGCCTCCGACAACGGCACGAAGCCGCTCGATGCCGAGGGACCGCACGAGTTCGACCTGAGTGTCGACCATGTCGGCAAACGTCACGCTCGGGAAGGCGCTTCCATACGGCTCCCCGGTGCTGGGATTGGTCGACGAGGGGCCGGTCGTTCCGTAGCAACCGCCGAGGAAGTTGGCGCACACCACGAATAGCTCATCGGTGTCGATGGCTGCTCCGGATCCGATGAAGCCGTCCCACCACCCAATATGCACGTCGTCGGTCCACCGTTCGCCAGCTTCTGGGACATCGGCCACGACCCCGGCAGCGTGCTGGCTGCCGGTGAGCGCGTGGAACACCAGCACCGCATTGTCCTTGGCCTCGTTGAGCGTTCCGTAGGTTTCAAAGGCAACGGTGATCGAGCCGAGCGATTCGCCGCCACGGAGTGTGACCGGCGATTCGGCCGAGCCGTAGGTGAACAGTTGGGTTCCGATGGGGGAGGTTGCCATGAGCTGGGCAGGCTAGGCCACCCACCAACGAGCGCAAGCTGCCGCATTGATGCCGGCGCCGACGCCAGCGCGGGCCAGCGGGGCAGGTATGGTCGGTTCATGGGACGAGTACTTGATCACATCGACGACGCAACGATCTCGTGGATCGACGCACAGCACATGTTCTTCGTCGGCAGCGCCCCCAGCACTGGCGGGAGGGTGAACCTGTCGCCGAAGGGCCTCGACTCATTCCGTGCCCTTGGCCCATCCGAGATCGCCTACCTCGACCTGACGGGCTCGGGAGCTGAGACGATCGCCCACGTGAGGGACAACGGCAGGATCACGTTCATGTTCTGTGCGTTCGACGGCCCCCCACGGATCGTCCGCCTCTACGGAGCAGGCTTCGTTCATCTGCCGGACAGCGATCGCTTCGCCGAACTATCGCCGCAGTTCCCGCAGCGGCGTGGCGTGCGGTCCATCATCACGGCGACCATCGATCGAGTGCAGGACTCGTGTGGCTATTCGGTGCCAACGATGGACTTCACCGGAGAGCGCACTCGGCTCGACTCCTGGGTCGAGAACCGGTCCGACGACGACATCGAGGCGTACTGGCTCGAGAAGAACGCAACGAGCATCGACGGACTTCCGGCGCTCGACGTCTGAACGTCAGGCGCCGTAGGAGTTTCGATGGACGACATCGTCCATCGACTTTCGTCCACCCATGCGACCGGGTTCTGCCGATGGCGCCGGATATCCGATCGCTACGGCATAGCGACACCGCCGGCCATCGGGAAGGCCGAGCACCTCGGCGGCGATCTCCTCCCGGTGCAGCGTTATCGGGCAGGTGGCAAGGCCCAAAGCATCGGCCGCAAGCATGATGTTCTGGGCAAGCCGTCCCGTATCGAACTCGTACCCGTCTGGTTCCTGCACGAGGCATATGGCCATCGGGGCGTTGGCAATGGGTGTGGTGAAGTCACCCGCTGATTCGAGGCGGATCTTCTGCTCGGGATCATCAACCACGATGAAGGACCAGTTCTGAAGGTTCTTAGACGAACCCGTCCACCGTGCCGCCTCGAGCACCGCATCAAGATCCGCACCCTCGACCGCCCGCTCCTCGAACTGTCGAATAGCCCGCAGGCCGAGGATCGCATCGTATGTCTCACTCATGGCCCGGACGGTAGCCGAGAGCCGACGAGAGCCCAATACCGCCCACTTGACCTGCTGCACTTTGCAGTATACATTACTGCAGAGTGCAGTACTTAGGAGGGCACCATGAGCAACCGAAGGCAAGGACAAACGCTGCGGATCACGCACAACAGGAAGGGGACGTGATGTTGCGTCGTGCCACGACCATCACCAGCAGGCTCGGGCTCACTGTCTTGGCGGTAGCTCTCGGAATCGTGGTCATCGGCATTGCACTGGCGGTCGTGAACATCTCATTCACGGGCACAGTGGCGTCGAACGAGTTCGCGACTACGACAACAACAGTGCCCCCGACGACGACAACCACCCTGCCCCCAGGAGATGGACTCGAAGCAGCAATCTCGACATCCGGCGGCGGCCCGTCGCCGTGTTCGGACGCCATTGCAGCTGGGTCCCTCTCGCTTGGCGACGCCAACATCGACCTGAACAATCCTTCGCTCCAGGCATCTGGCACCCTGACACTGTGTGTCACGAACGCTCTGCAAGGATTCGCCAACGAGATCACCACGCTCACCGTGCAGGCGACCGTGGAGAGCTCGACCGAGATCGGTTGTTCGGATGACGAGAAGACCACGGACCCCGAGGGCCCGGCGGACTGCGGCGTCTCAGGTGAACTCGGCTCGGTCATCGAGGTTGTGCTCACGCCCTTCAACCTCGACGACCCTGGCTGCATCAGTGGACAGCAGACAGTCATCCCCGGAGGCAGCTCCGTGAGTCTGCTGACGCCTTCCGGTGCCCTTTCGTTCGGAGCGTTCTGCTCCTGGGACGTGGCCTACCGCCTCGGCAGCGGAGCCACCTACGACCAGAAGCTGGCCGCATCCACAGACGGCATCTCCCTGATGCTCGATGTCAGCGGCTCTGGCACCTAGCCGGGCACGATCGGGAATCGACCAGAACCTCAGCGAGCCGGGGCTCGACGTCCCGGCTCGCCGTGTGTCCAAGGAACGATCGGGCTGAACTCACCATGTGCGGCTCGTCACGGCACAGGTGCTGAGCTCAAGGCTCAGGGCCCCCAAACTCCGGAGCCCAAAGGCGACTCGATTCAGCGAGCCCTAGAACGCCTCGTCCGGTAGGTCCATGAGCCAGGCGTCCTCTGCTGCAGCGCCTGCGGTGCGCACCGCCACCTTCGGGAGGGCCTCACGCACGAAGAACCGGGCTGAGGCCACCTTGCCGGTGTAGAAGTCGACATCTGCACCCGTGGCATCCGGGAGCTTCGCCTGGGCGACCTCGGCATGCTCGAGGAGCAGCCAGGCCATGATGACCTCGGCGAGGCTCTCGAGCAGTTCGTTCGTCCTGAAGCCAACCTTGTACAGCTCCGTTGGCTCCTGCATCGAGGCGACCGAGTGGTTGACGAGGATGCCGACGTGGTTCTGGAGCTGCTCGAGCGCCTGACCCAGTTCCTGGCGTTCGAAGGCGAACTCATCCGAGCCACCCTTCACGTACTCGAGGATGCCCTCGGCAAACCGCATCAAGGTCATGCCCTGATCTCGAACGATCTTGCGGAAGAACAGGTCGAGTGCCTGGATCGCTGTCGTGCCTTCGTACAGGGTGTCGATCTTTGCGTCCCTGATGTACTGCTCGATCGGGTAGTCACGGGTGAACCCGGAACCGCCGAACACCTGAAGTGATGTGGCGAGGAGCTCGTAGGCCTTCTCGGACGAGTAGCCCTTGACAACGGGCAAGAGCAGGTCGTTGAGCTTCGCCCAGTAGTCGTTGTCCGGCTCGAGCACCTTCTTGTCGAGGGTCATCGCTGTGTACATCCACAGTGCCCGGAGGCCCTCGGCGTAGG
>CAJQOW010000247.1 GCA_905480055.1 uncultured Acidimicrobiia bacterium | reverse complement strand
GGTTTGGCGAATCGCCCTTGCATCCGCTCTCGCTGCGGTCGTGTATGGGTTCGTCAACTATCAGCTGGTGCTTTTCATCGTGCGTCAGGTGTACGGCCATCGGGAACTGAACAAGTGGTCGCATACAGCCCAGCTGATCGTGCCCTACCTGGGTCTGGGCTTTCTCGGTGGGCTGCTGGGTGCGGCGTACCTGCTCGTTGGGCCAGCGACGCTTCCACTCATCGGGATCGTCTTCTATACCGGGTATATGGCGTTCGAGTCGTATGCCAAGCTTCGGGAAGCACAACTGTCGACCCTTGCCGGGTTCATCAAGGCACTCGAGGCGAAGGACCTCTATACCCGCGGACACACCGAACGTGTTGCGTACTTCTCCAACATGATCGGCGAGGCGATGGGGTACAACGGCACCCAGCTCGAAAAGCTGCGATGGGCCGCCCTGATCCACGACGTAGGCAAGCTCGCCGTCCCGCGTGAGCTGATCCGCAAGAAGGGTCGCCTCACGGATGAGGAGTGGGAGAAGATGGAGGCCCACTCCCACCTGGTCGAGGACCTGCTGAGCGACGTCGGATTCCTCCGTCCTATGGTGGACATCGCCGCGAACCACCACATTCATTTCGACGGCACCGGCTATGACGGCAAATCCGATGACGAAGGCCACACGCCCGTCATCGAGGCGAGCATCCTCTCCGTTGCCGATGCGTTCGATGCGATGACATCGACCCGCTCGTACCGCGTCGCGCTCACCCAGGACTATGCCTTTGCCGAGCTGCGCCGCCACGCGGGCACACAGTTCGATCCGGATGTCGTGGAGACCTTCGTCGAGGTACTCACCGCTTCGGGCGAGCAGTACGGATCACCCGTGGAAATCTCGGAGGAAGAGGCTCGGCGGAGGGCAGAACACGGCATCGGCCATTCGCACGCCGCAACCGAATCTCCTCACATGGACACCAACCGGGGAGAGCGCCGTGGCTGAAGCACGACTTCGGGCCGTGGCAGTGGTGGCATGGCTAGCGCTTGCCGTGTCTGCCGTGGTATTTGCCAGCGTTGGCCTGTCCGCGTCTGGCGTGGATACGCAAGCCTGGGTTCTCGAGACGCTGGTCTGGGTGGTTGTCATTACAGCGTTTTCCCTGATCACCGTGCCAGCACCTTCCGGCACGCGGCTCAGCTTGGGCATCGGTGCGATCGTATCGGCGTCGATCCTGATGACCGATATGACTGCCTTCGGAACGGCCGTGAGCGCCTCGCTCGCCATTTCGTGGATCATCAAGTCGAGGATTGAGGGCTTCCGCGACCGCACCGACACGGACTTCCTGGGTGACGCGCTTTCCGCTGCGGTGTATGCGGCGACGTACGTCGTTGCGTACGATCTGGTTCTCCAGGCCGGGATGACCGATGACACATGGTCCGCGGTGGTATCCGTCGCTCTCGGTGGCGTGGGGTGGTTCACCGCCAGGGCGCTTGTTGCTGCCTTCGCTGGCGTTGAGCGCACTGACCTTGCTGGGCGCTACCTGTGGCTGCTGTCCCTCGAGGATTGGGCAGTGGTGGTGTCCATGTTCGCTGCAGGAGCCCTCTTTGGGCTGACGTGGCCTGTGATGGGCGTATGGGCCGTCGCGGTGTCCGTCCTGCCGTACGCATTCGGGCACCTCGCATTCGAGCGGTACCACTCAACGAGGGTGACCTACGGCCAGACGATCCGGGCCCTGGCCCAGATTCCCGAGGTCGCAGGACTTGCACCCCTTGGTCACTCGACGCGTACGGCGGATCTCTCCGTTGCGGTTGCACAGGAACTCGGCTTGAGCCCGGGTGATGTTGTCGAGCTCGAGTATGCGGCCCTGATGCACGACGTCGGACGGATCACGCTGAACGAGCCTGCAATCCTCAAGGCTGGCTACACCGATGAAGACATTGCACGGTGGGGGGCCCAGATCATCGCCGAGGCGCCATATCTCGAATCAGTGAGCAGCATCGTCGAACAGCAGCACCGTCCATACCGGTCGCCAGGGATCGAGTTCGACCCTGAGATTCCTGTGTCCTCGAAGATCATCAAGGTCACGTCCGCCTATGACCAGGGCCAGATCCAGGAAGACCTCTCACCGGTGGAATCACTCGAACGCATCCACCAGGGGTCGGCCTACGAATTCGATCCTGCCATCGCAGCCTCTCTCCGCCGCGTCCTCGTCTACCGTGGCGAGATTCCGTTCTAGGAGCGTTGCGAGCCGATCGAAGCCATGGGCCATGAGCCTTGGGCCTTGAGCTCGGAGACGAAAACCGATAGCTAATGGCTGATTACTGGTCTGCTGCTGAGCCCGGTACGCCGGTGACGCGATGGGCGAACAGGGTGAGTGGCTGGCGCATCTGGTCTTCGAGGAAGACGGCAACGCCAATGGCAAGGAACACGTCGCCGAGGGAGAGCACCGCACCCGGAAGCGGGATGATGTCTGCCAGGAAGGCGAGTGTGGTCTCCTCGGTGAGGAGCACGTGCTTGGCATCAAGGACGAGCTCGCCTGCTTCCCCGGCGATCCTCGCGGCTTCCTCCAACACCGGCATCCCTCCGTTGAGCGAGATGACCGTGAAGTTCATGAGAATTCCCACTCCTGCAATCCAGATTCCCGATGCATCGCGGTTGAGCCACACGAATATCAGCAGCGGCACGTAGGAGATCAGAACCAGAGCGACGGCTACCTCGTGGTATTGGGTGGGCACAAAGCTCGACGCTGCGAGGACGAAGAAGCCGAGCGGAAGCAACCACCACGCCTTCACGCGGATCTCGGTGAGGTTGCGGAGTTTGCCTCCCCGCAGCCATCCCACGATGATCGCAACCACCAGAACGAGCAAAATCCACTGCATGGGTTCACGATAGTGGCGGCAACGGAATCCCATCCGTGCGCCTCTTCGGAACTGAGTAGTCTTTTCGCGTTCGCATCAACAGAGGACCTTCGGTGATCACATACGTCGTTTCCAACAGCACCGCCACCATCACGATCGACGATGAGGAGCGGCGGAACCCGTTGTCCAATGCAGCCATGACGGAACTCACGGCAGCGGTCGAACGCTCCGCGACAGACCCGGACGCTGGCGTGGTCGTGATCACGGGAGCCGGCAGCAAGGCATTCTCAGCCGGGGGTGACCTGGCATCTGGTTTTGTGGAC
>CAJQOW010000246.1 GCA_905480055.1 uncultured Acidimicrobiia bacterium | reverse complement strand
AGGACAACAAGTTTGCCGCCGTCGCCGACGACATCGAAGAGCGGCACAAGAACGGTCAGCCGATCTTGATCGGTACGGTCTCGATCGAGAAGTCGGAGCGGCTGGCGACAACGCTCAAGCGCCGAGGTATTCCCTTCGAGGTGCTGAACGCCAAGCAGCACGAGCGTGAGGCGCACATCATTGCCCAGGCGGGGCGGCCGGGAGCCATCACTGTCGCAACCAACATGGCTGGTCGTGGTGTTGACATCAAGCTGGGTGGCAACGCCGAGGAGATGGCGAAACAAGCCGTCCGCAAACAGGGCATTGAACCTGAGGATCGAGCGTACCCGAAGGAACTCGAGAAGCAGACAGCTTTGTTTGAAGCCGAGAATGAGGACGACCGCCAGCGGGTGCTCGACTCCGGCGGCCTCTATGTGCTCGGAACCGAGCGTCACGAATCACGCCGGATCGACAACCAGCTCCGAGGTCGTTCCGGGAGACAGGGCGACCCGGGCGAAAGCCGTTTCTACCTGTCCCTCGAGGACGATCTGATGCGCAGGTTCGCCAACGAGCGCGTCGCATCCATCATGGATCGCCTCAAGATTCCACCCGATGTTCCCATCGAGGCCAAGATGGTCTCCAAGTCGATCGAGCGGGCCCAGACACAGGTTGAGTCCCAGAACTTCGAGATCCGGAAGAACGTTCTCAAGTACGACGAGGTGATGAACACCCAGCGTGAGATCATCTACCGGTGGCGCAACCAGATCCTCCACGGTGACCACACCGAGGAACTGTTGGGGGAGTGGCGCGATGAGGTGATCGAAGACGTTGTTCGTGAAATGACCGACGGCGTCGATGCGCATGACTGGGACTGGGACGATCTCCAGGTTCGGGTCCAAGCGCTGTATCCGACATCCCTGAAGAAGGACTCGTTCGACGATCCGGACGATCTGTTGGCCGAGGAGGTCATCGACGCCTATATGGTCGACGCCGCAGAGGCCTACGCACGTCGTGAGGAAGAGTTGACCCCGGCAGTCATGCGGTCACTCGAGCGGACCATCGTGCTGTCGGTGATCGACAACAAGTGGCGTGAACACCTCGGGGAAATGGACTATCTGCGTGGAGGTATCGGGTTGCGTGCGATGGGTCAGCGTGATCCACTCGTCGAATACCAACGAGAGGGCTTCGGCTTCTTCGAGGACCTCGTCGACACCACGAAGAGCGACTCGATTCGGTACATGTTCCATGCCCAGGTGAGCCAGCAGCCTGCAGAGCCCAAGCCGACCAATGTCGTGACATCGTCTGGGAAGGGCGATGGCACAACCCGCAGGTCGGTTCAGCGTGACGGCGACAAGGTTGGTCGCAACGCTCCCTGTCCGTGTGGCTCCGGCAAGAAGTACAAGCGGTGTCACGGTGCCCCCGGCGCTGAACCGCTGCCCGCCTGAGCACAGGGCTATCGTCCTTCATCGTGGAACCTGTTGAACTCCGAGCGCTCGTATCCGATCTCAAGAGCCGTCTTGCCGATGCGAGATCGTTCCTCGATATCGAAGGTAAGGAAGTCGAACTCATCGACCTGAGGGAGCAGGCCTCTGCCCCGGGTCTGTGGGACGACCAGGACAACGCCAGGGCGGTGACCAGCAGGCTCGCTCGGCACGAGCAGATCATCCAGTACGTCGAAAACCTCGAGACCAGCCTCGACGACGTCGATGTGCTGCTCGAACTCGCGATCGAGGAGGGCGACAAGGCATCGCTCGAAGAGGTCGAGGGTGAACTCGATGGACTGGTCAAGGAGCTGTCGATCCTGGAACGAGAGTCGCTCTTCTTCGGGGAGTACGACGACAACCCGGCAATCGTCTCCATCAACGCGGGTGCGGGTGGCGTCGACGCTCAGGACTGGGCGGAGATGCTCCTGCGCATGTATGTGCGATATCTGGAGCGCTCGTCCTTCTCCTTCGTCGTGGACGAGGTGCTCACCGGTGAAGAGGCAGGCATCAAGTCAGCGACGATGACGATCTCCGGAGACAACGCATACGGCACGTTCGAATCGGAACGCGGCACCCATCGCCTCGTGAGGATCAGCCCATTTGACAGCCAAGCCCGCAGGCACACGGCGTTTGCCGGTGTGGACGTGATTCCCGAAGTTGACGTCGCCGATGTTGAGATCGATCCTGAAGACCTGCGCGTCGACACGTACAGGTCCTCCGGCGCCGGTGGGCAGCATGTGAACAAGACCGACTCTGCCGTGCGATTGACGCATCTTCCCACAGGAATCGTGGTGTCGTGCCAGGCCGAACGGAGCCAGATGCAGAACAAGGCGCGGGCGATGCAGCTGCTCGCCGCACGGCTCGCCGAGAAGGCACGCCAGGACCAGGCGGCCGAGGTTGCCGCCGTCCGTGGTGAGCAGACCGAGGCCGGCTGGGGTCGCCAGATTCGCAGCTACGTTCTGCAGCCATACCAAATGGTCAAGGATCTCCGCTCCGAGTTCGAGGTCGGCAACATCCAGGGTGTCCTCGACGGCGACATCGACGGCCTCATCGATTCGTATCTCCACTGGCGTCGCTCGGAGCGCGAAGAAGCCTGAGCGAGCGAAGCTGGCGGTAGCATGTCGTACGTATGACGTAGTAGGCCCGGGCCGTTTTGCTTTCGCATGCACCGAGCGTTTCAATCCGGCAGGTGGTTCCGGTCCGTAATGGTTCGAAACGATTTGGAGATTGCTGTGGTATCAACTGTCGAAGTCACCGACCCGGTATTCGGTCGGCTGCGTATGTACAACCTGGGAATGGGTGCCTTGCACTTCATCCAGGGTGTGCTCATCCTCGTGCTTGCAACGGACTTCACGTTGCCGGTGGTCGCAACCTATCTCGAGGGCCCTCCTGGCACTGATGCGTCTGAGACCGTCGTGTTGTTCGATCTCTCGGTTGCGTGGGGCGTGGCTGCGTTCCTGTTCCTGTCTGCTCTGTTCCATCTGATCGTTGCCACAGTTGGCGCCGGCAGGTATCGCGACCAGCTGAGCCGGGGTCAGAACCAGTTCCGATGGATCGAATACTCGTTGTCTTCTTCGATCATGATCGTCCTGATTGCGATGCTGCCCGGTATCTACGATGTCGCAGCGCTGCTCGCCCTGTTCGGTGTGAACGCCGGAATGATCTTCTTCGGATCCGTCCAGGAGCGATACGAGGCACCC